>JAOUEU010000299.1 GCA_029858555.1 Candidatus Zixiibacteriota bacterium | reverse complement strand
ATCGCACACGGTCGGACCGGGCAGTTGACATCAGCGTGCCTGCCGTCGTTGAGGCACCCGTCACAGCGGACATTCTCGACGGTGTACATATCGTGTCCGAAATACTTTTTCCAGCCGTCGACAAGCTTCTGCCTGACGGCCGGGTCATCGGAGCGCGCCGCGCACAGGTCGCACCGGTAGCCGCAATAAGCCAGCATCTCCTTCATGATTCAATCCTCCGGAGTTTCAAGTGTGAGTCGGCAACTGAAAGTGCCTTGTGCACTTCATTGTATACGGTTGCGCGGCCGCCTCGGTTACATGGGCCCGGGCACCGACCTGTTGGCGTCAGGCGAGAGGACTTCATCCTTTTATCGGGAGCGGCTCCACGGCGGGCGATTTTTTGCGGCAAAAATCCTTGCGCCGGCCAACGGCGCAGGCCTAATTTACGCCCATGGATTTCCCTATGTTCTTTCTGGATTACGTCGGCAATCGCCTGCTTATCGCCGTGATTGGTGGTATCCACGTATTTATCAACCATCCCCTGGCAGTAGGCGCTTATCCCCTGGTCGCCCTGATGGAGTACTGGGGCTTTCGCCGAAAGGACGCCGAATGGGACACGCTCGCGTACCGGATTACGTTCGTTCTGTTCATTATTACCACCTCCGTGGGGGCGCTGACGGGGGTCGGTATCTGGCTGTCGACGGCACTGATTGCGCCTTTCGGCATCGGCAGCCTGTTGCGCGTCTTTTTCTGGGCCTGGTTCACCGAGTGGCTGGTGTTTATAAGCGAAGTTATCCTGGTGGTTATCTACTACCTGACCTGGAAACGCTGGAGCGCCGGGGGCTGGAAAAAAGTCCATATCGGGGTGGGCGTGCTGCTCAGTATTTGTTCGCTGCTGACGATGGTCATAATCGTAGCGATACTGGGTTTCATGATGGGTTCGGGCAGCTGGCCGGCCGACCGGTCGCTGTTCTCGGCCGTTTTCAATCCGCTGTATATTCCGCAGCTCGCTTTTCGAACCACC
This sequence comes from Candidatus Zixiibacteriota bacterium, assembly GCA_029858555.1. Lineage (GTDB taxonomy): Bacteria > Zixibacteria > MSB-5A5 > GN15 > FEB-12 > DAOUUR01. The sequence continues at coordinate 2,764 of JAOUEU010000299.1, read as the reverse complement.
TATGCCATGATGCTGGCCGGGCTATGCGCCTGGTTTTTGATATTTTTCTTCACTCAAAAGAGAAGCGAGTTTCGCCGCCGGGCCGTCCGCTGCGTGTCCATCTGGATTCTGGCCTGGGCGGCGCCTTTTGTGGGGGCGGCTGTTTGGTACTGGAACAAGGTGCCCGCCGTGATGCAGGCCAATGTCGATGTCGGACTGTTGACGCAACGCTTCATGAACTGGCACGAAACCTTCGCGCTGATAATCGCGGCGGCCGTGGCTCTGATCGTGATAGCGGCCGTCATCGGCGCCGCCAGGCCCAGGCTGGTTCCGGGGGTGGTGCTATTAATACCGTTCGTGATGGGCCTGTGGCTGCTGGGACACTTCGAGCGCGTGCGCGAATTCGTCCGTAAACCGTATGTAATCGCCGACTACATGTACTCCAACGGCGTCAGGGTCGCGGAACTGCCCGTGTTTCAGCGCGACGGCGTGCTGACCTACGCCACCTACGTTAGCAACCGGACGGTGACTTCGGGCAACATGGTCGCCGCCGGCCGCGATGTTTTCATGGTGACCTGTTCGCGCTGTCATACCAGTTACGGCGTCAACGGCATGATGTCCAAGTTTACGAATCTCTACGGACGAGAACCCTGGGATGCTGACGCCATGGTCGCCTTCGTGCACACAATGCACACGACCCGAACGTTCATGCCGCCCTTTCCGGGCAATGATAAAGAAGCCGAAGCCCTGGTGGCCTACCTGAAACATTTGCAGGCCTCGCCGGAACTGATATTGGGCGCGCAGGCCGATTGGCTACCGAAACCGCAAGCGCAACAAAAGCCGTCGGGAGGGTCGTGATGGGGCCGGTGGCAATTAACAGCCTGATGTGTCTTGCGCTGGCCCAGACGCCGGTGCCCCGCGACATTGACCTGCCGCTCCCGATAGGCGATTGGCAGTTGAAGTTCCTGCTGGTCGTTCTCTTCCTGGTCCACATATTGTTTGTGAACCTGATGGTCGGCGGCTCGATCCTGGCGGTGGTCTTTGAACTTGTGGGACTGAACCGCTCGAAGTACGACTCGCTGGCGAAAAGGATCGCCGAAACCATCACCGTCAACAAGAGCCTGGCGGTGGTCCTGGGGGTGGGGCCGCTTCTGTGCATCAACCTCGTCTACACCATTCACTTCTATTCGGCCAACGCCCTCACGGGTTACGCGTGGATATCGATCGTGCCGCTGGTGATTGTGGCGTTTCTGCTAACTTACCTGCATAAGTATACCTGGGACAAATGGCGCGGCCCGTATAAGAACCTGCATGTTATTGTCGGCGGGGCGGCGGCATTTTTGTTTTTATGCGTCCCGCTGATTTTCCTGGCGAACATCAACCTCATGCTGTTCCCGGCCAAATGGGTCGAGGTGGAGGGCTTCTTCTCATCGTTGCGGGTGGGCAACGTCTTTCCGCGCTACTTCCATTTCCTAGCGGCGTCGCTGGCGATAACCGGCTTGTTTCTGGCCGGGTGGTTCGGCCGCAGGAGTTATCCCGGCGGAAGTCACCTGGCCGACTTCACCGGAGGCGAACTGAGGGGCCTGTTCTACCGCGTTGCCTTTTACGTTACCCTGGCCCAACTGGTCTTCGGCCCGTTACTGCTTTTCACCTTGCCATACGAAGGCGTGAACGGGCTTCTATTTGCCGCGATTCTGCCCGGGGTGGCCGTGGCGTTGGTGCTTCTGTACTTCCTCCGGCGCGAAATCCGGGCCGAAAGAAAAAGGCTGGGCCCGGCTTACCTTGGCATTTGCCTCTTATTTACGCTGACCGTCGTGGCCATGGCCACCGGGCGGCATGTCTACCGCGAAAGCAGCCTGGCCAAACACAAGACGATGATCGAGGATGAAACGGCGCGGTTTCGCTCGATCGAGTTCGCTGCCCATATGCGTATCGATGCCGGCTACGGGGCCGGGGAGATGCTCGGCGGGGCCCTGACCGGGGAAAAAGTATTCCGCAATTGCGCCGCATGTCATGCCGTCAACCGCGTACTGGCCGCGCCGTCGCTGGTCGAGGTATCTTCGATCTATCGGGACAACCCGGAGGGGATAGTGAATTGGGCGAAGGCGCCCGGCAAAAAACGGCCCGAATTTGCCCCCATGCCATCATTCGCCCATCTGGGCGATGATCAACTAAGGCTGGTCGCTGAATATATCCTGAAAACGGGCGAAACTGCTCGTATTCCTCCTGATTAAGACCGAAACCACCGGCGGGATTAAATCAGGCAGGTCAGCCCTATCAGGCAAAAGACCCGGGTTCGTAGCCTCTGTGATTCTGTTCTGCGATGCCTTACATGTATCGGGATTGTCTTTCTCCGGAGCTGATAGCCGGGTTGATGATATTTTGTGACATACGCAATCTCTTAGCAATATACTCGCATTGACGTTTTGCAATAAATTCCGATTCATAAGGCAGCAGTAAGGAATGGACTATTTGCACGGCACCGTTAACTGTTAGAGTGGACGGGGCGGTGCTACTCAGGACCACATCTCGCATATACATCGAGCACCGCCGTGTTCACTCGTTTTTTGTCAAACTGAATTTTCCCAATAATTAAGCGGCCCACTTAAAAACAAGCAGACCGCTCGAATCGCCCGAATGGTGTTGAGATGTCCAGCCGGCAGGTTGGCGCCGCCAGTCTCAGACTACAACACTTTTGTTATCTTGCCATCACCGTATGTGAACCGGTCGCCCTCGTCAATCGCGACGGTAACAGCCGTGGTCTTCTGCTTTCCGTTGGATTCCC
>JAOUEU010000298.1 GCA_029858555.1 Candidatus Zixiibacteriota bacterium | reverse complement strand
CCAGGTATATTCTCCGGACGGCGCCGTCTGGGAGCCGATCACCTGGGTGCCATACCGTGATTTCGGCCAGGTGCCGCCGGTCGTCATCGACTACTATCCCGGCTGGAGTGTCACCATTTTCGACGAGACGACAGATATGAATCCCTATAGTGTCACCGGCAGCGGAGCCGACACCATCGGTTTGTCCGGTATTGTTACGTATGGCACCGGCCTGCCACCGGGCTTTGACGACGTCGTCTACACCATCAGCACCAGAGTTGACGCCTCCCAGTCCGGCAAGACCCTATGCCTGGATTCGTGCTGGTACCGGCCGAATAACGAATGGGTATGGTGCAGTGATACGGCCGATCCGGGCGATCCCGGTCCCGGTGACATCTTCCCGACCTGGGACGGTCCGCACTGTTTTACTATCGGGTACAACGACTTTGATGGGGACGGCATTGCCAACCCTGACGATAATTGCCCGGCCGTCGCCAACCCACTGCAGGAGGACTCCGACGGCGACGGTGACGGCGATTCGTGTGACGTTTGTATCTACGATGCTGACAACGACGGCGACGGTGATGGCTATTGCGCGGATGACGACAACTGCCCCACTGTCGATAATCCCGACCAGGGCGACATCGATTACGACGGCATTGGTGATCTCTGCGACGCCGACACGGTCGGCTTTGATGTCTTTACCGGCGACTCTGCCGACCAGTATTACATTGTAAGCGGTGATTTGGACCGTGACAACTATCTTGATATTGTCTATACCGGCTCGACGGACACGGGTCTGTTCGCCGCCTACGGTGGTGCCAGCGGCAACCTTTCGGCGCCCAATTCGCTGCTGGCCATCAACCAGGCCGCCATGGCTATCGGGTACATCGATGCCGACACACTGCTGGATATCATCGCGGTGGATGGCGACAGCGTCTACATCCTGCTGAACCAGGGTTACCGGGATTTCTACACGCTCTCGATACCGCTCGGCTCCCCGGCACCGAGGTTCAAGAATACGAGCAACATGGGATCTGATGATCCGGCTGCCGTGCCGTCGGTGGCAACCGGTTTGCTTGACGACGATTATGTTTGTGATGTGGTCCTGGCCCCCAATCTAATTCTCTATGGCGATGGTTTCGGGGGCATGTCAGGAAGTACCGTTCTGCCCTTCACGTTTGAAACGGTCAATGTCGGTGATTTCAATCGCGACGGTTTGGATGACCTGCTGGTCACCAGCGGCGACTCGGCAAAAGTTTATACGAATCAAGGCGTTGGAGATTTTGTGCAAAGCGCGGCGGTTTACGTCGGGACGCCTCTGCTGCTGATTCCTCCGGCTAATGCGATCATGGATCTCAATTACGACCGGAATATTGACTTCGCCCTGGTACAGCCGCTGGCGGACCCGGGCAATCAGAGTAAAGTCATCATAGGCCTTGGCAACGGTCTCGGCGCCTTTTCACAAACCTCGGAAATCCTGATAGATGGCCTGGCTACTCAACTGGTGGCCAGTGACGTCAACCGGGACACGAAGTTGGACATCGTCATTGCCAACAGTACCTACCAGCGTCTTGAAATTTACTACGGCGACGGCCTCGGCGGTTTCAGCGAGCCCACCACGGTTGACCTGGAAGCCGGCGCCGACGCCACCTTCGTCCTGGCTACCCTTGACATGGACCGTGACGGCAACCCGGATTATGTTTCCGGCGGCCTTGGGGGCGGCGACTTGCTGGTGGCTATTGACCAACAGACCGGAACCACCGAGTCGACCGACGAGATGGTCGTAACCGGCTACACCAGCGTGACCCTGATGGTGGTAAACCCTCAAGGGCACGTGATTTCGCAATATTACCAAACCGTTGCCGGAGCCGACTACTGGCGGCACGACGTGGACGGCGACGGGGCTCTTGACGAGGAGTCGTACGATTACAATCTCCAGTATGGCGAGTACAAAGTGATTCTTTTCCGGCGACCCGGCCAACCCGCTGACGAACCCGTCACCTCCACTATCAGAATCAACGGCACGGCCCAGGTCCAGATCTTTCTGGACTACTCGGCCTCAATGGCCGCCAAAGCTTACGCCGACCCGGAAGTGGATAGCATAGTCTTCTATTACGCAGTGGAAGAAACCTCGTCAATTCGGCCCGCCAACGGAATGCCCTCGAGGGGGCTCACACCGACCCTCGACTGGAGCATACTGGCCGAAGCGAAGTACCCCCTGGCTCAGAGTTTCCACGTTCAGGTGGACAGCAGCTACTTCTTCACCGGCCCGATGCACGATGCGGATGGGCTGACGACCCCCGAATTCGCGATTCCGACTCCCCTGAATGACGGAAAAGTCTATTACTGGCGTTTCCGGGCGTTTGACGGGGTCAACTACTCGGACTTTTCGCGCACATTCGCACTCGTCGCGGCGAAATGCTGCCAGAATACTCGTGGAAATGCGAATTTCGACCCCGATGACAAAGCCAATATTTCCGATGTCGCTTATCTTCTGGCGTATCTTTTCGGTATCCCCATGGGTCCGGCTCCGCTCTGTACGGAAGAGGCAAATGTCAACGGCGATAATGAGGAAAAGATAAACATATCGGATGTAACTTACCTGCTGGCTTATCTTTTCGGTATTCCTGCGGGTCCGGCCCCGTCGGCTTGCCCGTGATTGGCAAAAAAAATCTTGGAATTTCTTGACTGTTGCCCGGCCGCTCATAAAAGCCGCCGGGCACTTTTAATGCCTTGTGAGCGTTACAGTTATAAAGCGTTATTGGACGTCAGGGAGGTTAAGGCCCCTTGGAAAACGCTCGATAATCGGTATATTGGAAGTGCTGTCCGAAATCACCCGGCGGGTGAGGTATAGGCCATGATAGTGGTACACGGTAAAGTATGTCCTTTCGGGTTGGTTCTTATCCTCGTGCTGATCGGGACCCTGTCGGTGTCTGCCCAGGGGAACATCTATGGGACCATCGACAACTCCGATCTGTCAGTGCCCGGTGATGATGAGCTGTTGTTTTTCGGATTCATCAGAGACCGCGACCAGGAGGTCCGCGTACAGACATGTGATGGCGCCGGCTACGAGACCGGCAACTGGTACGATGATTTTCAGAATTACCTCAGCGAAGCCCCGGGACTGCCGTACGACTATTTCTTTTTCAACCTTGCCAACAACGAAACCTTTCACCTTGAGAAGCTCATTCCGAGCAACTCCTACCAGCGGGAAGATATCGTGCTCAGCGCCGCCAACTGGCCCCAACCGGTCCAGGTATTGACCGGTGTGCCGCTGGTAGGGCTGGGGGTCAAGCTGTACTGGCAAAAACGAGCCGGTTGCACTTATCACGTGTACCGCCGCTATGGTTACTCCAATGGCTCCTTTTTCCGCCTCGACGACGTCAATGGTAACCTCTTAAACCACGGCGTGACCGATACGCTTTTCGTCGACGAAGCCATGTACGGGGCCGTCAGTTTTACGTATCTGGTGATAGCGGAGGACAGCCTCGGGAAATACTCCCCTCCGTCCAATTCCGTATCCGTCAACACAGTTTGTGTGGACGCCGGGTTGAACGACGGCGACGGCGACGGCGTGGCTGACCTGTGCGACAACTGCCCCGATACGACAAACCCGGAGCAGTTGGACCGAAACTACGACGGTATTGGCGACGCCTGTTGTTGCACCGGCATCAGGGGCAATGCCAACAATGACCCGGACGACAAGGCTAACGTTTCCGACATTACCTTTCTGCTGCGGTACTTGTTCGGACTGCCACCCGGTCCGCCGCCGGGGTGCCCCGCAGAAGG
>JAOUEU010000051.1 GCA_029858555.1 Candidatus Zixiibacteriota bacterium | reverse complement strand
ACGGATTCACATGGACAAACCGCATTGCGGGAACGGCAGCCGACCTCCACCGGGTAATGTGGGATGGTAAACGCTACGTAGCGGTCGGACAAGAAGGCACTTTACTGATATCCAACTAGAATACAAGCCGGTCCTTCGGTCCGGGATTATTCCGTTATGAGACCCGCCTTTTACTAGGTGGGTTTTTGTTTGGCGAACGAGCTTATACTTCGGGCACAGGCATGCCGTAGCTGGTCCAGTCTTCCTTGGCAGGTCCGTAAATCTGGGGGACTCTGAGGCCGGCCTGTCTCATCAGCACACTCATCTGGCCGCGATGGTGAATCTCGTGCTGCATCAGGACGTGCAGGGTGTGACCTTTTTTCCACTTCTCACCGTACATGTCGTCTTCGTCCTGGAGAGTATCATCGTTCCACTCGGATTTGACCTGCTCCAAAAGTGATTGCGAAGCGGTGGCATAAGCTTTCTGGATCTCCCCCGCCGCCGACGGCACGGGCGATTCGGGGTTGACGCCGGCTGCCCGAAGCCCGGTCCGATTGACCATCTCCGGAATACTGGTGACGATGTGCCACGCGACGCGGGCCAGGGTGCGGTGACCATCGGCAACCGCCTGCCCCAGCGATTCGTCCGTCAGGGCGTCCATCAGGTTCTGCGTGGTTTTTGACTCCCGAGACCAGTATTTTTCGAAGGCACTGACTTGGGTAAACATGATGTGTCCTTTCAGTTGGTTTCCAGTCTCTTATTCGGGTCGTTATCCAGAATTGTTTCAATTTCCGTCAGAGTTTCATCGGATAATTCCACACCGCCGGCCATCACATTCATTTCCACATGTTCCACGCGGGTAGCCCCGGTGAGGGCACAGGTTATTTCCGGCCGGCGCAGGACCCAGGCCAGGGCCAACTGTGACAACGTGATATCCAGTTTCTGGGCGAGGGCAGCCAGCTTTTTCGCCTTCTGTATATTGGCCGGTGTCAAATCCTCCTTTAGCCAGAGAGTGACATCGCCCCGGCTGTTTTTGGGAACTCCGTCGTTGTATTTTCCGGTCAGCAGGCCCTGGGCCAGCGGCGACCAGACGGTCAGGCCGAGACCGTATCGGCGGCACACGCCCATGATGTCGCGCTCGATATGCCGGTCAATCATGTTGTAGCGTGGTTGCTCGACAGCCGGCTTGTAAGCCTGCAGGATGCGGGCCTCGCCGACGGCCTGCTCGATTTCGGCGGCCGACCAGACCGAAGTGCCCCAGTAGAGTATCTTTCCCCGATGAACCAGGTCATCCATGGCGCGCACAACCTCCTCTGACTCGGTGTCGGAGTCAAAACGGTGGCAGAAGTAGATGTCGAGATAGTCGGTGCCGATTCGCCGAAGGGACTTATCGACTGCCTCCATGATGTGCTTCCGGCTTAGCCCCCGGTCATTTATGTTATCCGACATTGGCCAGAAGACCTTGCTGGAGATGACCAGATCGGATCGCTGTATTCCTCTGATCGCCCGGCCGACCACTTCCTCGGCCTTTCCATGAGCATAGCGGTCGGCTATGTCCACGAAGTTGATACCGAGGTCGATAGCTCTCTTGACAATGGCCTCGGCCGTCTTTGTCTCGACGGCGCCATCACATATCAGCCAGGTCCCGATCGCGATCTCTGATATTTTCAAACCGGATTTACCCATTTTCCTGTAATTCATTGGTAATACCCTTCATACCTGAGGTTGTATCTGGGAAGAAAGTATGGCATTTGGCGGTCCGGCGCAATCAAAACCGGCCTTGTCGGTTGGGGGTTTGTACCAGGTGTATAATTGCTTATATTTGGTGGACCCACACCGGCCGGTCAGGAATGGTGATGCGACAGGCGAAAGCCCGGGGTTCAAGGAAATACGATGACCACCGACAGGAAAGCGAATATGGTACAGTGCGAAGGTCCGTCGCGGCGTGACGCGTGGAAGATGTTTGACCGGGTGGCGCATCGTTACGATCTGCTCAACCACCTGCTTTCGTTCGGCCGCGACAGGGCGTGGCGCAGAAAACTGGCGGCCCGCTTAAGCCACCGGCCGGACCAGCACATCCTGGACGTAGCCACCGGGACGGCCGACGTGATTCTCTCGCTGCTTGACAACTCCACCCGGGTGAGCTATGCCGTGGGGATGGACATGGCCGGTGGGATGCTGGCTCGGGCCGCGACCAAGATCGCCGACCGCAAGCGGCGGCCAGCGGCGGCTTTATTGAGGGCTGACGCATGCCGTTTGCCCTTTGCCGACCGCACTTTTGATGCCGTGACAATCGCTTTCGGCATCCGTAATGTACTGGATGTATCGACGGCCCTTGAGGAGATGTATCGAGTCTTGAAACCGGGTGGGCGCGTCCTGGTGCTGGAGTTTTCTCTGCCCGAAAAGCGCCTTGTCAGGCGTATGTATCTTCTGTATTTCAGAAAGATTCTGCCGTCGGTCGGCGGCCTGATATCCGGTGACGATTACGCCTACCGTTACCTGAATGAAACGGTAGAGACATTTCCCTGTGGCCGGGCTTTCTGTGACATGCTGGTCGAGGCCGGCTTCGCAAACGTAAACGCTGTTCCCCAGACCTTCGGTGTGGCTTCGATTTACCAGGGGGATAAGCCGGACAATAACTTTTTGTGAGAGACAAGTTGGCTTCATAACCGATGGCGTCCACTACTCCACGCGATACCGGGCGCGACTTTGAAAACGCCGCGCGTATACTGGCCGGGAAGATTCAGGCCGCCCTGTCCGGTCCGAACAGATCGGATTTACCCCGGGGTGGTGTTGCCATCCGGTTGCAAGTTGCATTGCCGCCTTTAGAGGTCCTGGATTGGCTCTCAGGCCAGAATCAGCCTACCAGGATCTACTGGCGGGACCGTAATGCCGGCTTTGAAACTGCCGGCGTCGGCACGGCCTGCGGCGTGGACACCCCCGCTGACCCTGACCTTGGCCGACTGTTTGACCGACTCCGAAATTGTCTTCCAGCAGCGGACGTGATTCGCTTTTACGGCGGTATGGCGTTCGATCGGCAACCGTCCAATTCCGCCGACAGGGATTGGGCTCTTTTTCCCAGATGCCACTTCGTGATACCGCGTTTTGAACTTACGGCCGCCAACGATGGGACCTTCCTTGCATGTCACCTGTTGCCGGATCGCGACCGGGACAACACGGGGGAAATCCTTCGACAACTTGACCGTCTCGCCGCGACCCCTCACCTTGCACCAGTTTCGTTGCCGAAGCTCGCGGAGCGAGTAGACACTCCCAACAAATCCGAATGGTACGCGATGATTGGAGACGCTCTTGATGATATCGGCAGGAAAAATCTCGAAAAGATTGTCCTGGCCCGCAAGACCAGCCTTCGCTTTGCCGACCGCCTCGACCCGATGGTGACGATGAAACACATGAAGTCTTCTTCGGCCGGTTGTTATCACTATTGTTTTCAGATGACGGAATCGGCGGCGTTTTTGGGTGCGTCCCCGGAAAAGCTGTTCAGCCGCTGTCGCGACGAGATAGAATCCGAAGCCCTGGCCGGTACTCGGCCCCGGGGTGAGTCGGAAGAAGATGATGAGGCGCTGGCGCGAGAGCTGCTGACCTCCTCTAAGGACATGCGTGAGCAACAATACGTGGCAGATCATGTCACGGAGGCTCTCAGAAAGTTGTGCCGGGCACCGGTCGAGCGCGGACCGCGGCAGGTGGTGAAACTGGCGGGAGTGCAGCATCTTTGTACGTCATTCCGGGGAAAGCTTGCCGGCTCCGTTTCTGATGCCGAAATTCTCGGAGAGCTTCATCCGACACCGGCGGTTGCGGGAACGCCCACGCGAAAGGCCCTGGAGCGCCTGTCCCGCCTGGAACCGTTCGATCGCGGCTGGTACGCCGGACCGGTGGGTTGGGTAAGCCATGACGCGGCGGAATTCGCAGTCGGTATTCGTTCGGCACTGATTGCCGGCAGCAAGCTTCACGGTTACGCCGGCGCCGGCATCGTGGCCGGTTCCCGTCCCGAGGACGAGTGGCACGAAATCGAAAACAAGCTGGATAACCTTTTGAAAGTGGTTGAAAGCTCATGAAGAATAAAAAGACCAGTATAAACGCGGTGTGGGCGGACCTTATGGTCGAGGAGTTCGTACGCAACCAGATCGACTGTTTCTGCCTTTCGCCGGGTTCGCGCTGCACGCCCCTGACAGTGGCCGCGACATCGAACAAAAACGTCGATGCCGTTATGCATTACGACGAGCGCGGCGCGGCCTTCCATGCGCTCGGTTACGCCCGCGCGAGTGGCAAACCGGCGGTGCTGGTATGCACCTCCGGCACGGCCGTGGCCAACTATCTGCCGGCAGTGGTGGAAGCCTCGATGGACATGATGCCCATGGTGATTCTCAGCGCCGACCGGCCGCCCGAACTGCACGAGAGCGGGGCCAACCAGACCATCGTCCAGGACAGGATATTCGGAGATTATGTTCGATGGCAGTGTCGTATGCCCTGTCCCACTGAAGAAATCGAACCGCGCTTCGTTCTGACTACGGTCGACCAGGCTGCTTATCGGGCGCGGTGCACTCCGGCGGGGCCGGTGCATATCAACTGTATGTTTCGCGAGCCGCTGTCGCCGCCCGACGAGGGGCCGGATTTCAGCACCTATCTCGACGGCGTCGAGGGGTGGCGGGATTCCGGCGTGCCCGCCACCGCTTACGGGCAGAGCCGCAACTGTCTGAATAACGAGCAACTCAAACAGTTGGCCGCTTTCATAAATAACGAGGATAGCGGTTTCCTGGTGGTCGGCCGTCTTGCTGATGAGCGCGAGCGCGAGGCCGTCCTGGGCCTTTCGCGGCGGCTGGGCTGGCCCACCCTGCCCGATGTTTTATCGGGCCTTCGCCTCGGCGTGGAGGATGACCATATCGTACCCTATTATGAACTCATCCTTCTGGCGGAATTGCAGAAGAGTATGTCCGTCAGGTCGGTGGTGCATATCGGGGGACAGGTGGTGTCGAAAAAGCTGCTTCAGTTTCTGGGGCAGGCGCCGCTGGAGAATTACATCCGCATAGCCAACTACCCGTACCGGCATGACCCCAAACACAGCGTAACTTTGCGGATTGAATCCGACATCGCCGAGGCGTGTGATGCCCTGCGGGTGATGCTGGAGCCATCCATGGATATCAATGTGCTGGCGCTAAAGGAACAGTCGACTGCTGTCGGCAAAATCATCAGCGACCTCGTCCTGGGGGAGGCGCTCAACGGACCGGCCGTGGCTCGCCTGGTGTCGCGTTACGTCGCCGCCGAGGCGGCCCTGTTTGTGGCTAACAGCCTGGCAGTGCGGGAGATGGACTGGTTTGCCGAACCCCGAGGTCACCGCGTGCCCACAGGCTGCAATCGCGGCGCCAGCGGCATCGACGGTACTATTGCCTCGGCCGTCGGTTTTGCACGGGGCCTGAACCGACAGGTGACGTTGCTGATCGGCGACCTGGCCGCTTTGCACGACCTGAATTCGCTGGCGCTGGTCAAGAAATCGGCGCAGCCGCTTATCATCGTGATCGTCAACAACAACGGCGGCGGATTATTTTCGTTCCTGTCGATCGCGCGGAAGAAAGAATGCTTCGAGCCGTATTTCGGAACGCCCCATGACCTGACCTTTGAGAACGCGGCCAAGATGTTCCAGGTGGCCTACCATCACCCAACGACGCAGCAGGAGTTCGTTTCCATGTACAACGCCGCCCAGAAAGCCGGGCATTCGACGATTATCGAGGTCACGACCGACCGCGCGGAAACCATCGCGCTGCACCAGCGGATATTCGGCGGCGTCGTCGCGGCCCTGGAGCAGGAATAGGCGGCAATGGAATCGCCTCACAAGTTTCACTATATCACCTTCGGCGCCAGGGGCCGGCCGGCGCTGCTCTTCCTGCACGGCTTCCTGGGATCATCGCGCGACTGGCACAGCATAGCCGCGAAGATGTCGGATAAGTTCTTTTGCATTGTCCCGGACCTGCCCGGCCACGGAAAAAGCATAGAGGGCGTGCCCGATGTGGGCTACCGGATGGAAAATTGCGCCGAAAGTATCGTGGAGCTTCTCGACTTTTTGCAGATTGGGACTTGCCGGGCCGCGGCTTATTCGATGGGCGGGAGGCTGGCGCTATACATGGTGGTCAGGTACCCTGAGCGATTTGAAAGGGTTGTCATCGAGTCTGCTTCGCCCGGCCTGGAGGGCGAGCAGGAGCGCCGAGAGCGTCTTGCCCGGGACCGGCGGCTGGCCGAGCGTCTTCGGTGCGAGCCGCTTGACGCGTTTTTGGCCGAGTGGTACGGGCAGCCACTGTTTGATTCACTGAGAAGTGACAGACACAGGTTCGAAGAACTACTGGCCCGCAGGTTTGAGAACGATCCGGTCGGCCTGGCACTGTCACTGGAGTATATGGGCACCGGGGCTCAGCCGTCCCTCTGGGAAGAGTTGAACCGGATTCGAATGCCGCTTCTCTTGATTGCGGGCGAGAAGGACAGTAAATTCGTACAGACAGCGCAACGGATGGCGACCCGGCTGCCCGCCGCGACAGTCGGCATCGTCTCCGGCGCCGGCCACAACGTGCACTTTGAGAAAACGGATGAATATATAAAACTAATTAGATTGTTCCTGTAAACGTCACGGGCAAACATGAGGTAGACTATGGCAATAATAGATTGGAAGGAAGCCGGGAAGTACAGCGACATCAAATACGACAAAGCCGAGGGTATTGCCCGGATCACCATCAACCGCCCGGAAGTCCGAAATGCCTTCAGACCGCTCACGGTTTTTGAGATGTCGGCTGCTCTCTCCGACGCCCGGGAGGATCCCGCGATTGGCGTAATCATTCTGACCGGCGAGGGCGAGAAGGCTTTTTGTTCGGGCGGTGACCAGCGTATTCGGGGGGAGGCCGGCTACAAAGATGATTCCGGCGTGAACCGGTTGAACGTGCTGGATTTTCAGAGACAGATGCGCACCTGTCCGAAACCGATTATCGCCATGGTCGCCGGCTATGCCATCGGCGGCGGTCACGTACTGCATTTGTTGTGCGATCTGACCATTGCCGCCGATAATGCCGTCTTCGGCCAGACCGGGCCAAAAGTCGGTTCCTTTGACGGCGGCTACGGCGCCAGCTACATGGCGCGCATCGTCGGCCAGAAGAAGGCGCGGGAGATCTGGTTCTTGTGCCGGCAGTACGACGCCCGGCAGGCGCTGCAGATGGGCCTCGTGAACACGGTCGTTCCGTTAGAGAAGCTGGAGGAGGAGACGGTGCAGTGGTGCCGGGAGATACTGGCTAACTCGCCCATCGCCATCAGGTGTCTCAAGGCGGCGCTGAATGCCGACTGCGACGGTCAGGCGGGACTGCAGGAGCTGGCCGGCAACGCCACCATGTTGTTTTACATGAGCGAGGAAGGACAGGAAGGCCGCAACGCCTATGTCGAAAAGCGGCGCCCCGACTTTTCCAAGTTTCCCCGCCGGCCTTAGGTGCGGCAACGGGCCGGACGAATCTCTGCCGAGGCAAATAAAAAGGCTAACCGGTGAGTGAATCGAGACTGAGCATATGGATAATGGCCGCCCGCCCCAAGACGCTCTGGGCGGCGATTGCGCCGGTTATCATCGGCACGGCTATGGCCTATGGCGACGGCGGCTGGCACTGGCCATCGGCTCTCGCAGCTCTCTTTAGCGCCGTCCTGATTCAGATCGGGACCAACTTCGCCAACGATTATTCCGACTTCAAAAAGGGCACCGACACCGGTGAACGCCTCGGCCCGGTGCGGGTGACCCAGGCCGGACTGGTCAAACCGTCCGCCATGAAACGGACTACAGCGATCGTATTCTCGCTGGCTATAATTGCCGGTGCTTATCTCGTATGGCGAGGGGGCTGGCCGATTGTTGTCATCGGTGTGCTGTCGATTCTTTTCGGCATTTTATACACCGCCGGTCCGTATCCCCTGGGATACAACGGGCTCGGCGAAATCTTCGTCCTGATTTTCTTCGGACCGGTGGCTGTCGGCGGCACGTACTATGTTCAGACACTCTCCATCGATGCTACCGTCTTGCTGGCCGGTCTCTCGCCGGGGCTTTTTTCGGTGGCCATCCTGACCGTCAATAACCTGCGCGATATTGACGGCGATGCCCGCGCCGGCAAGAGAACCTCGGCTGTTCGTTTCGGTGCCGGCTTCGCCCGTTACGAATACCTCGCGTGCGTGGCAGTCGCCTGCGTGCTGCCGTTCTTTCTTTTTATAAACTCGGGAGATCATGTCTATTCGCTCGCCGCCCTTCTCGTTGTGCCGGCCGCTATCCCGACGTTTAAAATCGTACTGGCAAAGAGTGACGGTCCCGCTCTCAATGAGGCGCTGGCCGCCACCGGCAGGTTGCTGCTGTTGTTCAGCGTGCTGTTCTCATGCGGGTGGGTGCTATGAAAATCGCGACTGCCACGGTCCACTCGTACCGCCTGGCCCTTACGCGGCCTCTTGTCCTGGGGGGCCGGCCTTACAATCACCGGGAAGGGCTGATTGTCGAGATTTCTGACGAGGTAGGCAACTGCGGGATCGGCGAAGTGGCGCCGCTGCCGGCTTTCAGCCAGGAGAGTCTTGACGAAGCTGCCCGGGCCGTAAAGGCCTTGCTGCCTCGGCTTGTCGGCCGCGAGCTGCCGACCTCGGTAGAGATGCTAAGGGAGGTTTTCAACAGCTCCCCGGCATCAGTCCGCTTCGGAATTGAGACAGCCGTTCTATACCTGATGGCGCTGCAACAGGGTGTCGCGGTATGCCAACTTTTATCGCGCCAACCACATGCCAGGGTTCCGGTCCAGGGGCTGCTGACGGGAGATGTGGCCGGGGTCCTTGAAACAACAGAGGCTCTTCTCAATAACGGGTATGCCACCTTCAAGCTGAAAGTCGGCCGCGAAAATATGCGGGAAGATGTTGACCTGGTGCGCCAGGTGCGGACACTGGTCGGCAAGACGGCCCTTCTGCGCCTCGATGCCAACCGTTCCTGGCAGGTAAGGGAGGCTTGTTTTTTTGCAGGCGAAGTTGCCGACCAGACGATCGAATATATCGAGGAACCGGTAAAATCGCTACCCATGTTGAAGACGATGCTCGACCGGCGCGGCTTCGTCCTGCCGGTGGCTTTGGATGAGAGTCTGCAGGAGATTCAGCCCGCGGCGCTGACCTCTGTTAACGGGGTTGAAGCGGTCGTGCTCAAGCCGACCATGCTGGGCCTGAGCCGTGCTCTTGAGTTTGCCCGTGCGGCAGCCGAAATGGAAATAAGGGCTATCGTAAGTTCCTCGTTTGAGACCGGTGTCGGCCTGACAGCGCTGGCCCACCTGGCGGCGGCACTGAATAAAAGCGTCACTCCAGCCGGGCTGGATACTCTCGGCTGGTTTTCAGAAGATTTGCTTGACACTCCCCTGGCTGTCAGCGACGGCGGTCTCGACATCAGCAAGCTTCCGGTCTGCCCGGAACTCCGTCGTCATCTTCTTAAGGAGGTGAGAGGCGGTGACTGAGATTCGATGCCCATTAGACCTGGCCGCCGAGAAGTACGGCGACCAACCCGCGATTATCCTGGGCGACATAACTATCACATACGCCAGGTACCACCGCCTTGTGGCAGGCACCACGCTGAGGCTGCAAAAGATGGGAATAACGCCGGGTCAGCGGGTGGCAATCCGGGCCGAGAACAGCTGCGACTATGTCATAGCGTTGATGGCCCTGCTCAAAGTCGGGGCCATCGCCTGTCCCGTCAGCCCGCGGTTTCCTGCGGCTCGGACGGAACAGATATTGAGTCAACTAAGTGTCCGCGCTTTTGTGAGCGACGGGCCAATTCTTTCCAAGACAGTCGGCGGTCCGGGCCAACGGCTGAGCCTGCCGGATGTGATCGACCGGTCAGGAGTTGGACAGGCGGGTAACGTCTCGGATATAGACCTGGAACGGGACGCCACCATTGTTCTCACATCGGGCACAGCGGGAGAACCCAAAGCCGTGCTGCACACGCTTGGCAGCCACTATTACAGCGCCCGGGGCTCCAATGAAAATATCGCGCTCGGGCCGGGCGACCGCTGGTTATTGTCGCTTCCGCTTTATCATGTGGGGGGGCTGGCCGTCCTTTTCAGAACCATTCTGGCCGGTGCGGCGGTGGTCCTTCCGATCGACAGCCGTGACCCGTTGCAGTCGATTGCGCCGCTGGAAATAACCCACCTCTCGGTCGTGTCGACCCAGTTGTACCGGATTCTCGGAATGAAAACATCGTGGCCGACGCTACGGGCGGTGCTTCTGGGGGGCGGGCCGCCGGCCCCGGCACTGGTCCGGTCAGCGCACGAGCGGGGCTTGCCTCTTTTTACCAGTTATGGTCTCACCGAGATGGCCTCACAGGTCACGACGACGCGCGCCGGGGACAAGCTCGAAAAACTGCTGACATCGGGCAGACCGCTTGAACGTCGCAAACTGAAAATCGCAGCCGACAACGAGATTCTGGTCGGGGGAGAGTGTCTGTTTAAAGGTTATGTCGACCGGGACACGGTGGCCGGAGTCACAGCCGACGGCTGGTTTGCCACCGGCGATCTGGGTCACGTCGATGCCGACGGTTACCTGGTCGTAACGGGGCGCAAGGACCACATGTTTATTTCCGGCGGTGAAAATATCCAGCCGGAAGAAATCGAGGGAGCACTGATGGCCCTGGACAGTGTCGAGCGGGCGGTGGTCGTGCCACGGGAGGATGCCGAGTTCGGGGTCCGGCCGGTGGCATTCGTCAAATGGCGGGGCAGAAGACCAAAACAGTCTGAAATCGTCGAGAAGCTCCGGCAGGACCTTCCGGGTTTCAAAATCCCGGTGAGCTTCTACGGCTGGCCCGAACGTGACAGCCTGACCCTGGATAAACCGGACCGTGGCTTTCTTGCAGAGCTTGCCTCTGAGTCGGGCGAGGAGGAGTTCAGGTAGCGGCCACCAGCTTTGCGCGGAGTTTCTCCGGCAGGGGCCGCTTGCGACCGCTTTTTTTATCGGTGGCGACGTGAACGGTCTTCAGACGGCACACACTGTCACCGGCGGTGTTTAAGACGTCGTATCCCAGTACGAAGGATGTGGTTCCGATTTTGTCGAGGGCGATCTGAACCCGAATCTTTTCCGAGGGCCGGAGGCTGCCGCTGTAATCGGCCTCGGCATGGGCAATCAATACCAGGAAATCAGCCTCGTTTATGATATAGTTGAAATCGAAACCAAGCGACCCCATGAAAGCCTCATAGGCATCGTGCACTATTCTGAAGTAGTTGCCGTAAAACACGATACCGGCGGCATCCGTCTGGTGCAACTTAACGGTTGTATCCCAGGTATACATAATTGTGATCCTTCAGGTTAGCCAATTCCCGCTTTGAAAAAGCCCGCTGATGCATATATTACCCCAATGTCTGAGACCGTTATGAAACCCATCAGTGTTAAACAACAAAGTATGTCAGGAGTGAACGTGATGCAAAGACAAAATCTAAACAAGTCCCTCATTCTGCTTCTTGCCATAGTCCTGGCCGTAATCTCGGCGGTCACCGTGGTTTCTCAGACCGCAACGGTGCCCCAGCGGTCCGATATCGATGACAAGTACAAATGGAAAGTCGAGGACATGTACGTCGACCTTGATGCCTGGGAGAAGGATTTCAACTATGTCAAAGAGAATCTTTCCCGTCTGGGAGAGTTCAAGGGCCACCTGGGCGAATCGGCGGAAATGATACTCGGCTGCCTGCAACTCAGTGACCACTTGAACACCGTCAACGACAACCTGTTCGTTTATGCTTACTTGAAATTGGACGAGGACAACCGCGTCAGCGCGTGCCAGGAACTGACCGGGCGTATCAGCACCCTGAACGCTGAGTTGGGCGAGGCTGAATCGTTTATCGAACCGGAACTGCTGAGTGTTGACAGTGAGAAGCTCCAGTCCTTTCTGAATGGGAACGATGAGCTTGAAGCGTATCGTTTCTATTTTGAGAACCTCATCCGGCAGAAGCAGCACATCCTCTCCCCCGGGGAAGAGACTATTCTGGCCCTGGCCGAACCGGTAACGGATGCTCCGGAAGAGATATTCACGATGCTCACCGCGGCTGACGTCTCCTGGGGCACGGTCATCGCTGAGGACGGAAACGAGGTTGAGTTGACCAGGGGCCGGTATGAAAGGTTCGCGGAGTCGCCCGACCGCCGCCTGCGGCGTGACGCCAACCGCGTTTACAATGAGGCTTATTTGAAGTATCTCAATACTCTCTCGGCCTCTCTTGCCGGCTCGCTGAAGAAGGATTACTTCCTGATGAAGGCCCGCGGTTACAACTCCTGTCTCGAGTCCTCGCTGTCCGAGAACAACATACCTACATCGGTATTTTACAACCTCATTGACGCCGTTAACGCCAATCTGGAACCGCTGCACAAATGGACGGCCTTGCGAAAAAAAATCCTCAAACTCGACACTCTTTACACTTATGATCTTTACGCCCCGCTGATTGCCGAAAGGAAAAAGGAATACACCTATGAAGAGGCCCTGGAGATCGTCCTGAACGGCCTCAGGCCTATGGGCGACCGATACGTGGCCGACGTGGAAAAGGGTTTCAGCTCGGGCTGGATCGATGTTTTCGAGACACAGGGCAAAGGTACGGGCGGCTACGAGTGGGGCACCTATACCTCGCATCCGTACATACTGATGAATTACAATGGCACCCTGGAATGGGTTTTCGCCATAGCCCACGAGATGGGCCACGCCCTGCACGAAGATTACACGAACCGAAACGAACCGTACCACTATGCCGACCATTCTCTCTTCCTGGCCGAAGTTGCCTCCACCTGCAACGAAGCCATTCTCATGAAGCACCTGCTGCAGAATACCAGGGACAAGAATGAGAAAATCACTTTGCTCAATTATTACATTGAACAGATCGTGGGTACATTCTATACCCAGGTGATGTACTCCGAATTCGAGCGAGCGGTTCACGAGCGCGTCGAGAGCGGTGGCGCTTTCTCGGCCGATTATTTCCGCGAGACATATCGTGATATCTACCAGAAGTACTGGGGCCCGGAGCTGGTCATCGGGCCCATCAACGATATGGGCGGTATGCGAATCAGCCACTTCTACCGGCAGTTTTACGTTTATCAATACGCCACCGGCTACGCCGCGGCTCAGCTGATGTCCAAGAAAATTCTGAGCGGTGAAAACGGTTTTCTCGACACCTATCACAAATTCCTGGCGACCGGAAGGTCGAAGTACCCTGTCGAGTTGCTCAAGGAGGCCGGTGTCGATATGACCACTCCCGAAGCCGTCAATTATACGCTGAAGCTCTTCGGTGAACTCGTGGACGAAATGGAGCGACTGCTTACCGAAGGTTAGAAAATAAGTCGACCACATCCCGAAAGGCGGCCACTGGCCGCCTTTTTCATTGCATTGGCTGGGGAACAGGCCGAGTGGCGGACCGGGGGCACGTACGGTCGGCGGTCCCGATCGATTTCATTATGCCAAATTGAAAGCGATTTTCAATTCGCCCAAATATCCCTTGATTTTTGGTCTCTTTAGTTGAAATTTTGGAACCGTGGAGGCTCAAACCCGTTATTGAGAAAAATAATCACGCGATTGTTGGAAAAGAGGAGACAATAAGATGACGATTTCCAAGAAAATGATCGGCAAGCTAAACGCCCAGGTCAAGAACGAGTTCGATTCGTACTGGGCCTATATGGCGATGGCTTTTTCGTTTGAGGGCATGAATCTCAAGGGTTTTGCGCAGTGGTTCTATGCTCAGGCCGAGGAAGAGAAGGTCCATGCCATGAAGTTCGCCAAGTACCTCATGGACCAGGGGGCGGACGTGGTGCTCGAAGCCCTGGATAAGCCCAAGAGCGACTACAAGACGGCCAAAGAAATCTGCCAGGCCGCCGTTAACCACGAGCTCAAGATCACCAAAGACATCAACAACCTCATGACCCTGGCCCGGGCCGAGAAAGACTTCGCCACCGAGGCGTTTCTGAAATGGTTTGTCGATGAGCAGGTCGAAGAAGTGGCGTCCACGACCGATTTGCTGAACATGGTGAGTATGGTCTCCAAGCCGGAGCAGCTCTTGATGCTGGAAGGCCGTCTTAGCCGCGGCGGCGGTGAATAATACCGGTCCGCCCGGTGTAAAAGCGAAGTAACTGACTGACAAAGCGGTCATCCCGCGTGCGGGTGACCGCTTTTCTATGTCATCACCGGCATTGCTGACGAGCGTCTTTATTAGCTATATTGGGGACGTATGACGGAACTTGCGGACAACTGGCAGGCAAAACTTCGTAACTGCAACTGCTGCCCGAGAGAATGCGCTACCGACCGGGCCGCCCTCAAGAAAGGTTTCTGTAACACCGGTACCGGTTTTGCCGTGACATCGATATGCGCCCATATGGGCGAGGAGCCGGTCCTTTCGGGGCCGCACGGCATCTGCAACATCTTCTTCGCGCACTGCAACCTGCAATGCATCTATTGCCAGAACTACCAGATCAGTGACAACCGGACGCCCTCCGAGTGGTTCGAGATGCCCTTGGAAGATATCATCGCCGAGATCGAGGCCATCCTCGACAGCGGGGCCATCGGCGTAGGTTTTGTCTCGCCGTCGCATGCCCTGGCGCAGATGCACCGGATAATCGAGGCCCTGAGGCAGCGCGGCCGAAAGCCGGTTTATGTATACAACACCAACGGCTACGACAAGCTGGATACCATTCAGTCACTGGAGGGCACCATCGACGTTTACCTGCCGGATCTCAAATACGCCGACAGTGCGCTCGCCCGTGAGTACTCCGGAGCCGGTGATTATCCTGAAGTGGCCGGCCGGGCTCTCAAGGAAATGTACCGGCAGAAAGGCGCCGACATCACGCTTGATGACAACGAATTGATTATCGACGGGCTTGTAATCCGCCACCTGGTCCTGCCCAACCATGTCGACAACAGCAAGGCGGTGCTGCGGTTTATCGCCGAGGAACTCTCGCCGGATGTCCATATCTCGCTGATGGCGCAATATCACCCCACGCCGCGCGTGGCTGACCACCCCCGTCTGGGGCGGCCGCTGCGCCAACGTGAGTATGACGAAGTCGTCCGGGAGTTCGAGCGTCTCGGGTTCTATCGCGGATTCGTCCAGGACCTCTCCAGCCCGCACCACTATTTGCCGGATTTCATGAAGGACAATCCCTTTGAATGAGATTCGCGCCGGCGATGAAAATAATTGACTTATGTGGTCGATTTTGCTACACTTGACTGAGAATTATCGTAAAACAGAGAGGAATATCGAATATGAGCATAGAGATATCTAAAGTTTTGAGGAAACTCGAATACGGCGTGTATGTCGTGTCGGTGGGAAAGGGCAACGACGGTAATGCCTTTTGCGCCAGTTGGGTCAGCCAGGTCAGTTCCGAGCCGCCCATGGTCGCCCTGGCGGTGCACAACAAGCATCAGTCGTCAAGAATGCTGAACGAGCACCGCTGTTTCGTCGTGAATCTTCTCGGCGAGGGCCAGGAGGCCGTGGCCAAGACTTACTACGGCCCGGCGGAGTCCGGCTACGAAAAACTGCGGGCGGCTATTGTCCGTGACTCGGCCGTCACCGGTTCGCCCGTTATCAACGGCGCGGTGGCTTATCTGGACTGCAAAGTGGTCAAGGCGGTGCCGGCCGGCAATCACACGTTGTTTCTTGCCGAGGTCGTCGGCTCGGAACTGGGCAAGGACGTGCCCATTCTCACGTCCGAAAACAGCAAACTCAAATACGCCGGTTAGACGGCGGGACAGGTTTTCTTGGCGGCAACACTCCGGAGAAAATGGTTAATCGCCGTGGCGCTGGTATCGATGTCCACGGCGGCGGTTGCAGGTGACTGCCACGAGACGTTTGTCATCGACAGCGTGGAGTATGACATCCCCGCGCGCTGGTGCGGCAGGAAACTCGACTCGACTCAAATCGCCGACAAAACCTGCCTGGTGCGCCTTCCCGGAGAGTTGTGTTTCGAGGATTACCGCATCTATATCATG
>JAOUEU010000297.1 GCA_029858555.1 Candidatus Zixiibacteriota bacterium | reverse complement strand
TCATGCCGGCCAAGTTCACGGGCCGTAAAGGAATCCTTGAATTCCCCCAGGGCCTCGCGTGCCCAAAGATCTCGCACCGGTTGCGCTCCCGAAAGACCTATCTTGTCCCAGTGCACGGTAATGTCCGTTTTTTCACGTCCCTTGTTCAGGAGCAAAACGGCTGTCGTCCCGTCCGACAACGGCTTGTTGTAAGCCTCACAGTCACCATCATCGAAAACCTTGTATCCCTGAATGCCACGCCTGTCCTGGTTCACAGCGATAACCTCGGGCGCCGTTAGGACCTTGCGTACCTTATCGCTCATTGTGCGAAGGTCATTGCCCGCCATCAAGGGAGCGGCAAGAATACACCACAGGCTGAAGTGAGCCCGATCAGCAATCTCTTTGCGGTCTTCGTCCATACCCTTGAGGTTGCCAACCTGCAGCATGTCCGGATCGTTCCAATGACCGGGTCCGGCAAACTGCCAAAGTCCGTTAAAGGCCGGATGAATGGCCCGGTCACCGGCCGAAGTCTCCGCACAGGCGTAAATCGAACCCATCCAGGGATAGATGTCATTTGAAGTCCTCCACAGTTGGGCGGATTCCTTCCCGCCCCACGCCCAGGCCCCATTTCCAAAATCAGAGATACTCAATACTATAGGCCGGCCTGTGGCCTTGATAAACTTGCGATAGAGAGCATAATCTTCCGAACTCATTCTCCTGTTGTTCTCGGCGAAGCAACTATCCATCTTGATGTAATCCACGCCCCACTGAGCAAACGTTTCAATGTCGATACGCTCGTGGCCAAAGCTTCCCGGAAGCTGCTGGCACGTCAGCTTTCCTCGGTCCTGGTAGATGCCATACTTCAGCCCCTTGCTGTGAATGTAATCACCGATCGCTTTCATTCCGCTGGGAAATTTCTTTTGGTCTGCCACGAGGCGGCCGTCCTGGTCCCGCTCCTTCGCCATCCACGCATCATCGAGGACAAGGTAGGTGTAGCCCGCGTCGCGCATGCCGGAACTGACCATCGCGTCGGCGATCGCCCGAATTTTATCTTCGTCAATCTCTTTTTCGAATGCGTTCCAACTGTTCCATCCCATTGGTGGAGTGAGGGCGAGTTCGGTACGCAAGGACCCACCAGTTGCAGTTCCTTGGCCCGCTGAATGGCTGATAGCGGTTTTTCGAGCCTGATTTTTCGCTCCTTCAGATGAATTTGAAGTCAAGCAGATAGTAAGCACAACAACCATCGCGGCTTTAAAGAGGGTGTTCTGTGGATTGTTCATGAGGACCTTCCGAGATATTGAAGAATTCATATTGCTCCAGCCTTTTTGCGACACTGGCCACGTCATTGTCTATTTGCGACAATGAATAGTGAATGAACGGGGCTCAGAGTCAACTTTACCCTGGTCACAGGCTGACCGTCTTCGACTATGTTCTTATACACAGGAACTGAACATTGGCCGCTATGCGGGTCCCACGCTTCCGTCGTCAATTTTCCCCGCAATCGGGCATAGGTATCTACGGCCGAATTGCCAATATTGGCGAAGAAGTAGACATCAGTCCTGTCTTTTACTTTATGGATATATCGCAGTTTCTCGCTGTTCTCGAACTCCACATCATACACCTTAACGGCATTGTCCAGTGCCTGTTGCAGGTTGGACGCGTTGGGAGAATTCAGATAGATTGCACGTGAGCCTTTTCCGCCATTTTGCACGACCAGGGAATCGCTGTGGTTCAGGTTGGGGCCGTCGTTCAGATGTGTTTCAAACTCGCAGATCGAGGGTGTGGCAGAAGAGACGCTGCCAATCGAAAGCCGAACACGCGAAGACGTGACGGGCTTGAACTTGTCCACCTTACTGGTTCCGATCGAACTGCCGGAAGCGGAGGTGGTCCAGGCGCTGCCGTTCCAGTATTCGATGCTGTAGGAAGTCACCCGGTTGAAGGCCTCGTCGATAAGGGTCGAATTAAACGTTTGACTGGTCCCAAAATTCACTTCGAGCCACCAGTCCTTCGATTGTTCGTCCGAAGGCGCCCAGCGAGTGTTCTTTGAGCCGTCGATCGCCTTCGCCGCCTCGTAGGCGCCGGACTCCCGCCACTCGGTGGAAGCGGTGGCGATGATCTGCTGACTGACCCCGGGGAACATTGCTTTGATTGCCGCTACAACATCTGCATCGTGACCAAACTCGGCCGATTTGTACGGCAGTTGCCCGGTTGCGATTACCTTGCCGCCGTTATCGTAAAACTGCTTAATTTTCTTCAAGTTACTCCAGCGGATGGTTCTATGCCCCGGCAGAATCACTACTTTATACTCTTCATGGTTTACTTTATTGTTAAGTATAATGCGGTCACCATTGACCGAGCATCGCTCATCCAGAGCTTCAGGGTGGAGAAAAGTGAAGTCGCGGCACACCTTGGTGGCCAGGAGTTCGCCCAGGTAAACGTAATCCGCTTCAGGGATATTCACACCACCGGAATAGGGGCTCAGCGGACCGTCAAAATGGTATCCAGCCTGCAGGGTTGCTATTGGATAGAGCACCGCGATATCGGCCACGTGCCGGCCTATATCCTGCAATAGCACGTTGAGCCGTCCGATATAGGTGTTATAGGCGGGCAGCCCGTCTCCATAGCGCGGATTGCGATAGGAAAGCTCAGGCCGGTATGTGATATCATCGAGATTATACCAGACCCCGTGTGGAATAAAATTATTGATACCCTTGGCATATTGCTCCATCACAATCGCATAGAGCCGATCCCAGCTTAAATTGCCCATGGCGCCATAAGTCTCGGTCATCACCTGGGCCTTGTCCCAGTTGTAGGCCACTGAACTGACAATCTTGTAATAAGCTTCGGGGTCATTGTTCCAACCTATTTTGTCAATGCCCGGAACGTCCTGATACTTATAGCATTTCATGAGATCCCCGGAGACGCCCACCGGGTTCTTTATATTCTCCTGGTCCTGATGTCCGAGCAGTGATATTCCACCATGTGCAGTGCACCAGTCTTGTATCGTTTTCATAAAACCGGTGGCATAAAGCTCCGTCCTGAACCCGAAAAGGTAATTTCTGGCTGCCTGGGTTTCCGGCCCGATGTCGTACCAGAGTGCCGGGTAATAGGGTGTGGGACTGAAGCCATAGGCGGCCACAAATTTCTCATTGAACCTGTCGGTCCATAAACGGCCTTGCCCGCGGTACATGGTAGGCTCATCGTAAAACGCACCGGAAATGGTTGAGCCGAAATCCTTCGAGAACTTCTCGTAATAAGGCTGATAGACCATTTCGATGAACTTGGCGACTTGATTCGGTTCGAGGTAATCGACGTTCGCATCTCCATCCAGGACACATACAAAGGTCATGATTTTCCATGAGCCCCTGGGGATGCTCCAGGAAATTGAACCCTGGCTGACCTTCCCCGTAAGGTCCACTCGTTCTCTGGTGGCGGCATTCATGGCAACGACACTCATGAGAGTTCCGGTGGGAATTTGCCTGGAATAGGTCTTTGGGCCGGTGACATTGTCTTCGTATTTGTCAAGTCGTCGTAACGTAGCATCCGGATATTTGTTCTTAAACCGCGGAATCCCGTCGCCCATATTGGCGCCGCCGCTTCCGCTTGGAAAACCGTATTCGTCATAAATGGTCAGGAACATCCCTAATTCTCCGGCTTTTTTCACGGCCGCGCCGTAAAGAGCGAAATACTCATCACTGAGATACTTGGGAGTAAAATTCTTTCCAAAGGGCAGCGGGGCCAGACCGCCATACCCACTGTCTAAGTTGCCTTGCATCTGGTTGGCGATTTCGGTTGCGGTCACCGCGGTATTGTTCCA
>JAOUEU010000296.1 GCA_029858555.1 Candidatus Zixiibacteriota bacterium | reverse complement strand
CACCGGTGAGGATATTTACGACCCTTTAAGCGGTTACTACTTCCGGCACATCAATGCCCGCGCCGCCGTGGAGTCTATTCTTGATGCCGACGGCGACGGGGTACCTCTCGCCGCCGACAACTGCCCGGATGCATACAACCCGGGTCAGGAAGACGCCAACAACGACGGTACCGGTGATGCCTGCTGCTGCCTGACGATTCGGGGAAATGTCAACGGTGATCCCGATGACAAAGTGAACGTCTCGGATGTCAGCTACCTGGTGGACTACCTTTTCGGGATCCCTCAGGGCGTGGCGCCACCGTGCCCCAATGAAGGGAACGCCAACGGTGACTCGGAAGAGAAGACTAATGTCTCCGACGTTTCTTATCTGATTGCGTTCCTGTTCGGGATTCCCTCAGGCCCTGCCCCGCCGTCCTGTCCGTAGATTCACTGGAGTGTGCAGGGCCTATCCGGGCCGCGCCGTTGTGCAGCCACAGGCGGTTTTAGGTATGCTTGATTTTAGCCTTTGCCAGCAGGCGGTCAATCGTACCGTAAAAGAACAGCACTAATGCCCCCGACACGACTATCGTGAGACCGCCGTTCAGATAGGCCAGTTGGCCCAGGATTGCGCTGACGAACGTCCTGAGAAATTCCGGTTCCGATAACGAAAGATTCGTGAAATAGGCGAGAATCGGCTGCCAACCCACCAGAAAATACAACACCACTGCCGACAGTACGAGACCGGCTCCCGCAGCCGCAACGCTTGTTAACGCCGCCGGCCACCGGACCCCCTTACTGACCGCCAGCTTGGCGGTCACCCTGCGAGCGAAATCATCCGGCAGCAGCAGGTCCCGGTCATCGACAAGACCGGCGTAAACCTGCCGGTACATCTCGAGCGCATCCTGACAGGCCGGGCAAATTTCGAGGTGCTCTCTGATTTGATCGTTTTCGAGACAAGTATGTCCGTCCAGATATCTCTGGATATCATCATCGGTCAAATGCTCTATCGGCATAAATCCTCCAGCAGAAATTTCGACATCAGCCTCTCCTTGAGTGCTTTTCTCGCTCGAAAAAGGTGGCTCTTGACAGTATTCATCGGCAAATCCATAATCCGGGCGATTTCACCGTAAGTCATTTCCTCCAGGTGGTAAAAAGTCAGTACCGTTCGGTAAACCACCGGCAGGCCGGCTATCTCCCTTCGCAAATGAGACGAAATGTCGTTGGCTTCGACCATTTCATCCGGCCTTGCCCTATCGTCGGTAAAATCGTCAGCCGTCGCCTCCTTCGGCCCGAGGTCGCCCAGCAGCGGGGTCTTCTTCTTGGCCAGATAGTTGGCGCAAGTGTTGAAGGTAATCTTGCCTATCCATGTGGACACCTTGCACTCGAACTGGAACCCGGGCAGGTTCTGGTAAATCTTTACGAAAACGTCCTGGGCGATGTCCTCGCGGTCAGCCTGATTATCCACCATGCGGAACACTATATGGCCGACCAGCCTTTGAAATCGCTTTACAAAGGTCTCGTAGGCAGCCAGATCACCGGCCACTACTCTCTTTACCAGTTCTTCAACGGCGTTCATATCTCCGTTTATTCTATACGACAACTGAGCCGAAAAGATGTTGCGAAAACACCTTTCAAAAGGCCTGCAACAATCCGACCGGCGGCCGGTCTTATAGAGCAGAAGCAAACTAACAGAAGGAGATCATAATGGAAGACGCATTAATAACGGCAGTAGTGTTTACGGGAATTGCGGCCCTGTTCAAGATCGTGTCCGATGCTATCACGCGTAACAAGCTCATCAACAAAGGCATGGTGGATGAGAAAGTAAAGTACCTGTTTGCCGACCTTGGCCGGGGTCAGCGTCTGAGTAATCTCAAATGGGGTACCGTCTTAGTGGGTATCGGGATAGCTCTGCTGGTCAGGCAGATGGCCCCCTTCTACGTGTCCGACTCGAGTACTTTCGGCCTGATGTTCATCTTCGCCGGTATTGGTTTTCTGATTTACTACGGCCTTTCGGGGCGATCCTCCAGAGACCAGCAGAACCAGCCTTAACTGCCCGCCGCGGCCGGCCGACGCTGCTGGTTGCGGGCATGCCAACGACCTAACAGGCAAACCAGGCGTTTGCCTGTTTTTATTATCCGAAGGATATCCAACTCTGTGCATGGCGCCATCAAAAGTGACTGCCAATGCCGGGGATGACAATCGGCCGTCAGGACGGGCCGCCCTTAATCTCGGCCGTTTCGCCGATGACCGCCGCGCCGATGCTGTCCCCCCAGACGTTCACGGTCGTACGGCAGCGATCCAGAAACCAATCGATGGCCCAGATGAGGCCGATTCCTTCCAGGGGAAGGTTTACCGCCTGCAAGACGAAGACCATCATCACCGTTCCGGCGTGGGGGATTCCGGCAGCACCGATAGACGCCAGGGTCGCCGTCATGAACACTATGATTTGCTGTCCGACCGTCAGATCGATTCCATATATTTGGGCAATAAAGATGGCCGCCACCGCTTCGTAAAGGGCGGTACCATCCATGTTGATCGTGGCTCCCAGCGGCAGGACAAAAGAAGCGGCCCGACTGTCGACCAGATTCTTTTCTTCAACCAGCTCCATGGTTATCGGCAGAGTCGCCGACGATGATGCCGTCGTGAAAGCGGTGGCAAGCGCCTGACCCATGTTAACGAAATATGTGAACGGCCTCTTCTTGCCCAAATATCGCAGCAACAGAGGCAGTGTGATGACGGCGTGTATCAACAGACCGATTATCACCGTCGCGGCGTACCAGCCCAGCCCGGTGACCAGCTCGTCGAGAGTGTCCCGCCTCTCCGCCACGATGGCGCCTATCAGTGCCATGACACCGACCGGCGCAAAATAGATTATCAGAATGACCAGCTTCATGATTGCAACATTGAGGCCTTCAAAAAAGGCGATCACCGGCCTGGCTTTTTCGCCGCTGGCGGACAGCACGGCACCAAAAACCAGAGAAAAGACAATCAGGGGCAGGATCTTACCCTCTGCCGCAGCCCCGACAATATTGTCGGGAATGAGTCCGATAACCACGTCGACAAGTGTCTTTTCCTTGCTCTGAGCCACCAGTTCCGGAATTGCTGTTCCGAAATATTCGACACCCTCGCCCGGGCGGACAAGATTGACCAGGATAATCCCCACTATTACCGAAAATCCGGTCGTTGCGAGATAATAGAGCAATGTCTTGCCGGCGGTTCTGCCCAGTTTGCGGATATCGCCCAGGGAAGTAACCCCGACGATCATCGAGGCTACGATCAGCGGGACGACCACCATTTTCAAAGCATTCAGAAATATCGTACCCAGGAACTTGATACTCAGGAAGAGACTGCCGGCGAAGTAGCCGCCGAGCACACCCAGGACAGCCCCCGCTACCATGCCGATCAAGATGATATTTCCGGTTTTGTTTGTCACTCTGCGCGTTCCGTATTGAACCTATCCGGCCGGCTTATTATATCGCTGGTCCGGTCCTGTTGCAAACTAAAATATCTGTCTCACCGCTTTGCCCTGTGATTACAGAGGCGTATCTCGCCCCACAAGTCCTATCTGTCTTTGCCCCATCTCCGGCCGTCGCGAGAAGAGAATGTGACGGCCGTCGTCGATCCGGACAGTATCAATGAGATGGATAATGATTACCCACGTTGGCAGCATACCGGCGGTAATGATTTCCCGCAATCTGTCGATAAATAGTAGACTTACAGGCTTGAGCAGGTTTTTGCTTGACATCGCGGGGACGTCGATTTATATAATCATTAGTACTTGTTCCAGCCTGTATATATTATCTGGACCACGACTCAACATCCGGAG
>JAOUEU010000295.1 GCA_029858555.1 Candidatus Zixiibacteriota bacterium | reverse complement strand
GCCAGAGAATTGTTTTCGACCACGGTGGTGCGATAACGCTTTACAACCGGCCGGAAGGTGGCGCCGGCGTAAGAATTATAATACCTTGAGATTATGGCCAAATTACTGGTAGTTGATGACGAACCGAACATCCGCAGTTCCCTGAAGAACGCTCTTGAACGGCGAGGGCATGATGTCGTGACGGCCGAGGATTTCGCCCGGGGCCGCAGTTTTTCGGAGGGCACCTTTGATATCATATTTCTGGATGTCAAGTTGCCGGACGGCGACGGCCTTGACCTGCTGCGCGACATATTGGCGCGCGATCCGGAGCAAACGGTGGTGATGATTTCCGGGCACGCCGACATCGACATGGCCGTCACTGCCATTAAAACGGGCGCCTATGACTTCATTGAAAAGCCAATCTCGCTGGACCGGCTGTTAATTACGATCGACAACGCTTTAAGAACCGCCCGTCTGGTCGCCGAGAAGAAACGTCTGACATCGCTGGTCTATGGAGAGTTCATTGGCACAACTCCCGCAATAGAAAAACTCCGTCGCGACGTCGAAATTTCGGCTATGAAGGCCAACCGTTTTCTGATTCTTGGTGAAAATGGAACCGGCAAGGAACTGGTGGCCCATATGATCCACAACTGCAGCCGCATGTCCGGCGGGCCGTTCGTGGCCGTCAACTGCGCCGCCCTGCCCAGAGAGCTCGTCGAATCGGAACTTTTCGGCCACGTTAAGGGCGCCTTTACCGGCGCTCTGCGGAGCCGCAGCGGACGTTTCGTTGAGGCCGACGGCGGGTCCATTTTTCTTGACGAAATCAGCGAAATGCCGACAGCGGCCCAGGCCAAAATACTCAGGGTAGTGGAAACCAGGGAAATCACGCCGGTGGGCGGCAGCAAAGCCGACAAGGTCACCTGCAACATCATCGCCGCCTCCAATAGAAACCTCGAAGAACTCGTCGCGGCGGGGCATTTCCGGCAGGATCTGCTGTACCGTCTGAACGTCGTCCAACTGCAACTGCCCCCGCTGCGCCAGCGGCGCGAGGACCTGCCGCTTCTGGCGGAGTATTTCCTGAAAAAATTCGAGAACGAGACGGGCGCCGTCACCAGGAAGCTGTCTGACAGCGCCCTGAAACATCTTGCAGAATATCCTTTCCCGGGTAATGTCCGGGAGCTGAAGAATCTGATGGAACGTGTGAATATTTACTGCAATAACACAGTGGTCGAGAAAGACGATATCAGCCCCCTCATGCCTCCACCGACCGACACAACCCTGACCAGCCTGAAAGACGCCGTAAGTCGCTTCGAGTACGATTACATCAAAAAGGCTCTCGCGCGCAACAACGACAATGTTGCCGAAACAGCCCGCCAACTGGGCCTCGAGCGCTCCCACCTCTACAAAAAACTAAGAAAATATGATGACAAGTGATAGCGATACTGCGGCCGCCGGCCATGTCCGCCGCGCACATTCACTGACAGACATTGCCGCAGCAAAGCTCCCCGAAGGGAGCATTCTCTAATGGCCTATTTATTTACGAACTCACCCGGCGGTGTTTCTTTGGGATCAACCTCTCCCTCACCGTGGCAGTTAGTACAGGTCGGGGCCTGGTCATATTTCAGCCCGGCGTGGCAATCGCTGCACTCCGCCTCGACGTGCACCTCGCTGAGCACCAGGCCGGTCACAGCATGGCGAAAGTTGTTCCGGCTCCAGATCCCGTGACATGCTGTACACTGCCGATTTAGCTTCGCGATCTTCTTACCCGTCGGGTGACAGGCCCGGCAATTCAGATCCTGGTGGAAACGATTCAGCGGCCAGCCAGTGGAAGCGTGGGAAAACGCCGCCTTCTCTTTGGTGTCATGGCACTTGCTGCATTCGTCGTCTTGGTGACAGGCGTAACACGCGGCATGATCTTCAACCATGACTCTGTGAATCCCGACTTTGTGGGCAAGATCATGACAGTCACTGCAGTTTTCCTGCTTATGGCAGCCGACACACTTGATCTCGAACATCTCCACGTGTTCGTCATGGAAAAAAGTGACTACCGGGCCGTCTTCGAAATTGGTGTGATAAACCTTCTTGCTCGGAGTGGTTATCACCGGGTGTGAAATGCCTATAAAATCGGTGGAGTCGTAGCCACCGGCGGCGGCCTCGCGACCGGCCGTCGGCAGGTGGCAGATGATGCACTTGGTCTGGTGACTCCATTCGCGGTGACACGACAGACACTGGCGGTGATACGCGCCCTTGAGACTGGGCTGGCGAAGATTGGCCAGATTTTTCTCACCACCGTGACATTCGATGCACGGTGGAATCCGACCGGACGGGCTGTAGTGATGACAAATGGCACAGTTGCCGCCCATCTCGGCCATCTCCGCATGCAGCTTGTGGTTGAACCGCACGGGCTGATACACGTCACTGATCTGCCCGATCAGAAACGTATCCGGAGCCTCTTTCAGCGCGTGTTTAGCTGTAACATCAGTCATCGTCAGGCTCGGGCAGGGCTTCAGGCACAACTCGCTGGCGCTCGGATTGGCGCAGGAATGACATTCCGAGCAGTCCAGTTGGGGTATCTGTTCATGATCCTTGGCCACGCCGTACGAAAAACCAACCAGCACGGCCAAACCAGCAACAACCAGGACCCGCCTATGAAAAAGCTTCGTATTATTCATCTCAACATACCCCGTTTAGGTTGTTTGAAAACTGCTGGACTTAAGGGTCGATGCGGCCTCCTCCATTTTCGGAGCCGATATCACCGGAAAGACCATCACAAACACCCGGTAGAGGAGCACCAAGGCACTGATAAATCCGGCGGTCACGAGGATCTCCCAGAATGTCGGAAAGTAAGCCTTCTCCTGGTAAAGTGGTTGATAAGCGACCAGAAAGACGTTGATACGATTAAGCACTACGCCCACGATTACCAGCGATGCCCCCGCAAAAAGGCCCCCGACAGAGTGCCGAAACTTGCTGACCGATAGAATTAGAATCGGCGCTACAACACCGAGTATCATCTCAAGCCACCACATCAGCGACGCGGTCGAACCCTCAAAAGCAAACGGCCAGACTTCACGGATGCTGATATCCGTGACCTTCATACCCAGGTAAATGACCAAAATGACCGGGGTGTATCGGGCAATCGATGAAAGAACGGGTAATTCGGGCTTTAGCTTAAACGAGCGCGAAGCGAGAATCGACTCGAATATGACCATGGGAAAACCCACTGCGATCGCCGACGTCAAAAAGAGCATGGGTGAAATGTGCGTAAACCACAGCGGGTGCATCTTGGTCGGCGTCAGCACCATAAGGGTTCCCAGCGACGACTGATGCATGCAGGACAAGACGACGCCGGCAATAATGAATATCCACGTGACTCTACCGACGGTTCTGTCGGCCAACTTGAGAAGCGCCTCAACCAAACCGTTGAAAGCTGACAGCACTGACGGCAGTCTCACTAGTCCTTTGAAACGTTCCACCGCAATCGGCACAAACTCAATATACAATACCGTCAGATAAGTCATCACGCAGATGCCAACTTCAAACAAAGCCGAATTTCCCTGCCACATACTGGGAATCATGGGATGCCAGATATTGTACCAGCGCCCCAGGTCGACAATAACACCGATGGCCACAAAGGTATACCCGAGCATGGCTGTCAACAGAGCCGGGCGCGTAATAACGTGGTACTTTTCCTTGTGGAAGATATCGGCCAGAGCGGCGGTGGTGAAACCACCGGCGGCCAGGGCGACACCGCAGGCAACGTCAATGGCAATCCAGATACCCCAGCCATAACCGTTGTTCAGGTTGGTTACGGCCCCCAATCCGACGAAGAAACGGTAT
>JAOUEU010000402.1 GCA_029858555.1 Candidatus Zixiibacteriota bacterium | reverse complement strand
GGTATCGCGACGGCCATGAACGCGACATATGGCTGGCGGAACTCGATCATCATTCGAGCCGGCTGATTCTGTATGATCGCGATATCGACGGCGAGCGCGTCGGGCAATATGGCCTCACTCTCGACAGGCCTTGTTCCGAGGTCGCCAGGGTGATGGGTTTCAGTGATGGTCAGCTCGCGATTGAAAGTGTCACCGTACCGGTGCTGAAAAAGCTGACCCGGATGATAAGGGACGCCAGGGTCTGCCGACTCAGCCATCCTTCCGGCAATACACTGGCCGGGTGGCTTTCGGATGTCGGGTTCAGGTCGGTTCTGCCGACGCACAGCGGCGCGCCATTCGCCACGGCGTTGTTCGACCGGGTTCCGGCGGCAGAGCGACCGGATGATATAGAGGCGTTGGATGCTTTCCTGCGACCGCTTATTGATGTGGTCGTAAAGATGGCGGCGCCGCTGGATAGCGATCCGATGATCACGGCCGTCAAATAGCGGGTGGCGAACCCGACGGCGGGTTTAGCAAATATCACCCTAGAGAATGGTTGAAATATAGCGCCGCCTTGATTATATAACGTGTAAGAATTCTGAAGAGGAGTCAGCGGCACTATGTTTCACCACATCCCGGACAGCATCGCGCAGCGAATGAAATGGCTGGAGGATCTCAATGACCGCTTGAAGCAGGAAGGCCGGTCTGCCGCCGAGAGACTCCGCCAGATTCCGCCCGATACGGGCAGATTCCTGGCTCTGCTGGCCTGTTCCGCGCCGGTGGGAAAATGGCTGGAAATCGGCACCAGCGCCGGATACTCGACCTTGTGGCTGGCCCTCGCCTGTACGGAGGTAGGGGCCACCGTCACGACTTTCGAAATTCTTGAAGAAAAGGCCGAGTTGGCCAGGGAAACGTTCCGACTGACCGGAACCAATGCCGTCGTCAATCTCGTGGTCGGTGATGCCCGGGAACACCTGAGCGACTGTCGGGATGTCGCTTTCTGTTTTTTGGATGCGGAAAAGGACGTCTACCGTGATTGCTACGAACTGGTCGTCCCCA
The DNA here is from genome assembly GCA_029858555.1 of Candidatus Zixiibacteriota bacterium. Taxonomy (GTDB): domain Bacteria; phylum Zixibacteria; class MSB-5A5; order GN15; family FEB-12; genus DAOUUR01. The sequence goes on along the minus strand of JAOUEU010000402.1, from coordinate 982 downwards.
ATCTGGTCAAGGGCGGCATCCTCGTCGCTGACAACGCCATCAGCCACAAAACCATTCTCCAGCCCATGATCGACAGGGTGCTGGCCGATGAACGCGTGGACGCCATGGTTCTGCCGATTGACAGGGGTGAACTGGTTTGCAGGAAAAGATGACTATGGGTACTGCCGGGGGCGCAGGGCAAAGCTGCGACTGCCCGGTTAGAATGTTCCGAGGCAGTCTCATCAGGCGGAGGGTAGCAGCGCATGGCTCTGCACATATATGGACGACTGAGCCAGGTTTATGACCTGGGCTGGGGCGGTTTCGCCTCCAAATATGTCGGGCTCATCGAGAAACTGCTGACCGAACAAGGCCTCACGCGCGCAAGGATACTCGATCTGGCCTGCGGTACCGGAAACCTGGCCGTTGCTTTGGCCTGCAGAGGCCACATCGTTCACGGTCTCGACCTTTCACCGGAGATGATAGATGCGGCCCGGTCCCGAGCGGGCGACCTGCCCGGGGTGTCCTTCGAGGTGCAGGATATGGCCACCTTCCGGCTGGCGGGAATCTTCGACCTCGTGACCTGTACCTACGATTCCGTAAATTACCTGACGGATGTCATGCAAGTGGAGCGACTATTACGACGCGTGGGCGAGTCTCTGGCGGAGCCGGGATGGTTTGCCTTTGATTCCAACACTGCTTCTCTTTACGCTAACCGGCATAAAGGAATCCACCGGCGCGAACTCGGCGGTCAGGTGCTGGTACAAAAGTGCAGCTATGACCAGGCGAAAAAAGAGGCGATAACCATCTTCGAGTTTGCCGATGGCGAGAAAGAGATTCACAGGCAGCGGCCGTATGATCTGGCGGAGCTGGAACCGTTGCTGGCTCGGAGTGGCCTGAGAGTTGTCGGGGCCTATTCCTGGTTTGATGAGAGACCCTATCGGCCCGGCAGCGAAAGACTGATCTGTGTCGCCGAAAAAAGCAGCGTCAACGGTGGCAGCGACGA
>JAOUEU010000294.1 GCA_029858555.1 Candidatus Zixiibacteriota bacterium | reverse complement strand
CGCTAATCCGGGGGGCACACCAAGGTCTTCAGGGAGAGATTGCCACGTCCGCCTGCGGCGACCCCGTCGGCAACCCCGTCGGCGACCCCGTCGCTTTTTTTGAATCCGAGAAGTGCTGAGATCGGCACTTCAAGGTGTGGCGGACTCGCAATGACTCCAAAAAGGGGCGGGACAATTCTAATTGACGGGCCTTTTCGGGCGAAACTATATTGGAGCGATGTTTTATAAGTGATTGGCGGTTGCCGATATCAAGAAGAAAACAAGGTACTAAGTACTTCAAGGAAGAGGAGTTTGCGATGAGAACGTTGTTGATCCTGGTGGTGGCGGCCTGTCTTTTGGTGGCCTGCGGCGGCGGCAAAAAGACGGTGACGCGCCTCGATACGGAGTCGGTCACGGACCTCAGCGGCCAGTGGAACGACACGGACAGCCGGCTGGTAGCCGAGGAGATGGTCCGGGATTGCCTGGGGCGGGCGTGGCTGACGGAATTCGCGGCCAAAGAGGGGCGCAAGCCGGTGGTGACGGTGAGCACTATTCGCAATCTGTCCAGCGAGCATATCAACACTGAAACATTCACGACCGATTTCGAGCGGGAGTTGATCAATTCGGCGCAGGTCAAGTTCGTGGCGGCGAAGGTCCAGCGGGAGGACGTCTATGACGAGCGCACCTACCAGCAGGAGTTTGCCTCGCCCGAGACGATGAAGCGGTTCAAGCAGGAAACCGGCGCGGATTATGTGCTCCTGGGGGCCATCAAGACCATCGTCGACCAGGAAGGCGGCGCCAAGGTGGTGTTCTACCAGACCGACCTGGAATTGATTCATGTCGAGACGGCCGAAAAATCCTGGATCGGCACCAAGAAAATCAAGAAAGGCATCTCGCAGGGGAGCAGAAAGTGGTAAATGGGGCGTCCCGCCTTTTGCCATAGGCCGGGGCGGCTTCTTCTCGTTGTCGGCGCGCTGGCTTGTATCGGCGGCTGCAGTTCGGTAGCCACCAAGAAGAAGTTTTACGAGCCGATCACCGCCGAGTTGCGATCCGGCAATTACAGCGGCGCGGCGGCGCAACTCGAGCAGGCCAAAGAGAAGAAAAAGTACGCCCAGAAAGACCGGCTGATCTATTTCATCGACGCCGGCCTGGCGAATCATTATGCCGGGGATTACGCGACCAGCAACGCGAAGCTGACGCTCGCCGAAGCCGCCGCCGAGGAGCTTTTCACAAAGAGCGTTTCGCGGGCGATGCTTTCGATGGTTCTCAACGACAACACCCTCGAATACGCCGGTGAGGACTACGAAGTTCTCTACACCAATCTGATAATGGCGCTGAACTATATCGCGCTGAGGAAGTTCGACGACGCCTTTGTGGAGATTCGCCGCGCCAACGAAAAGCTCGACGTGCTGGAGCGAAAATACACCGAGATGGCGCGGGATTTCCGGATCGCCGCCCAGAAGGATACTTCCCAGGCGCCGATCGATTACCAGGCCGACAAAGTGCGCTACTACAACAACGCTTTCGCGCGGTACCTGAGCATGCACATGTACGCCGCCGAGGGCAAAGCCGATGATGCCCGCATCGATTACGATCTCCTAGTGGATGCGTTCGAATCACAGCCGCATATCTATGATTTCGAGATGCCTGATGTAAAGACACGCTCGGAAGATGCGGCTGTTTTGAGTGTTATCGGCCTGGCGGGGCTGGCGCCGGTCAAAGAAGCGCTCAGTTTGCGGTTGCGCACCGACAAACAACTGAAACTGGTACAGATATTGTACGACGACCCGAAGGCGGAAAACCCGGAATACGGTCACCTGCCGATCGACGTCAAGGAGGATTTCTATTTCAAGTTCGCCATTCCGCAGATGGTGGAACGGCCGTCAGCGGTGAACAGTATCAATGTCTACGCCGATGGGCGGTATATCGGTGAGTTGAAGCTGATCGAGGACGTCACGAGAGTAGCGGTGGAGACATTCCAGGCCAAAAAGTCGCTGATATACCTGCGGACGGTGGCCCGGGCGCTGGCTAAGGGGCTGGCCAACTACAAGGCCAAGAAAAAGGCAGATACCGGCGGGCTGGGCGGATGGCTCAAGAAGGCGGCTATCGACGTTGCCACCGACCTGACCGAAAACGCCGATCTGCGGACGGCGCAGTTCCTCCCGGGCAGGATATACGTCGGCGATTTTGAAATCGAACCGGGCACTTATGACATAAGCGCGGAGTTTCTGACAATTGACGGCATGGTCATCCACCGCCAGCACGTCGATGGTGTAAAAGTGACGCCGGGTAATTTCAACCCGGTCGAGGTTTTTTCCCTTAACTGACCCTTCTTGCTTCTCCCGCTGCAAACACTAGTAGCAACTCGGGGGCGCCGGACCAGAAGGCGTCCCGAACATGTAAGCCAGCAGGTAGGAGACGTCGGAGACGTTTACCTTCCCATCGGGATCACCATTGGCGTTACCCTCTTCCCAGCAAGGCGGAGGCGGGCCGGTCGGAATTCCGAAAAGGAAGCCGACAAGGTATGTAATATCCGAGATGTTGATCTTTTCTTCCTCATCGCCGTTGGCGTTGCCACGGATACCCTTGCAGCAGCCCTTGCCGATCGTGAAACAGTGCGGGCCATCCCAGGCGGGATAGACGGCAAAGGTCAACCCGGTATCGGCCGACCAGATCCAGGAGTTTTCCGGCGGGTACCAGCAGGAGTCCAGGCAGAGCGTTTTGCCGGAATCGGCAATACTTACCTGCGTCGTGATGGAGTAGACCACCGAGGAGAACCCGGGGGGCGCACCGCTTTCGTAAATCAGCTGGGCGACACCCGCAAAGGCGACGGTGTCGGCCCCGGAGCCGGTGACGTTGAACGAGTTAATCTCCATCGAGTAGTTCCAGAAGGTGGTATTGGGCCACTCGGAGATGATGTATTCCCAGGTCAGCGGCAGCCAGCCGGCGCCGTCGGGAGAATACACCCGGAAGCCGTTGCTCGCACCATCGATGATGGCCTCGTTCGGGGCCCCGGGAGTGCTGAATCTAAGATAGAATGTCACGGGAACGTCCGGTTGAAGCGTATCCGCTGACAGAAGCCCGTCAACATGGTCAAGGAACAGGGAAAAATCCTGCCCGCTTACTACGCCGAATGACAAGAGCAGGCAGACAGACGCTATTATTGCAGATTTTGCTTTCATGGCAATTTTCTCCTATGCGTTCATCCGATCCTGCATCATGGGCACGCGGGCGGCACTGGTCCCAGACCGAACTTATACTTCAACAGGTAGGTGACATCGAGGATGTTGATTGTCTCGTCGGGATCACCATTGGCGTTAGCCTCTTCCCGGCACGACGGCTCCGGACCATCGCGGAAAAGATAATAAATGATAAACACGACATCCTCAATGCCAATCACATCACCGGCGTCGCCGTTGGCGTTGCCGCGGTAGTCCTGGCAGCATTGCTCAGGGGATACCTGGACATCGACCTCTCCATCACCGCCGGGCATAACGGCCGGTTGTTCAACCGGAACGTCGCCCGCAGCGATGGTTGTCCAGGAAACTCCAAGGAGGATCAGCGCCACGGCTATGAGACATGAGAGCACTTTCATCATATCATTCGCTCCTTCGTCATTGTCGCAAAACGTACTATTTTATCATTATCGGCCGGCGCGTCCCATGCCTTCAGGCACACCGGCTATTGCATTCTGCGTTCTCTGTCAACGGCCATATTTTATCCTACCTCGACGGGCAATCAGCCGGCGGCGGGCCGCTCGGGATGCCAAACATCCAGTTCAGCATGTAGGCTACATCGCTGATGTTGACCTTTTCTTCGGGATCACCGTTTACGTTGGCCTCCTCCCGGCACCTCG
>JAOUEU010000050.1 GCA_029858555.1 Candidatus Zixiibacteriota bacterium | reverse complement strand
GCCCGTGTGCCGACGTCATCGAAAGTAAAAGGCTCGCAATTCGAATACAAGTCGAACCAGGGTACCTCCAAGGACGGCGGTTACTCATCCCCGGGCGGGTCGACTAAGGAGAAATCGACGCTCCAAGGGACGTCCAAGTCCCAATATTACCAGAAGAAGTCGGCCACGACCTTGAGGCAGAAATCGAAGACCGGATCGATCCGTGACGGGTCCAATCAGCCGAGTAAGAGCAGTAACTCCGCCAAGGGCAAACAATCGTCGTCTTCGAGTAAATCTACCAAACAGTCCGGCAGCAGCGAGTCCTCCGGCAAGAGCATCCAGCAGGCCCCCAGCCAGTCGTCGGGCTCCAGCAAGTCAGCGCCGCAGAGCACGTCCAAAAGCGGTGGGTCGTCCAGCAGCGGAAAAAAGAAATAGTTGGCCGCCGGATACTTGCCGGATGGCCGGCCGATGGTTGTCCTGGAGTGCGGAGAGGTTTTTATGAAAAGACTGCTGATATATCTCGTGTGCGCGGGTTTTATGTTTTCGCTCAGCGGACAGGTGCATGCGGTTGAAAAACACAAGAAATCAAAAACCAAGGTTGTCAAGAAACAGGAAGCATCTTCGACCTTGAAAAAGGCGCCGCCGGCCGGAAGAGAGAAGGCGCGGGGCAAAAAGTTCGATCGCTTCGTCGACAGTAACAATAACGGGATTGACGACCGCAGGGAAAACCTCAAGCAAAAATCCGCCCCGAAGCAGACGACTGCGCAAAAGACCACCAAGAAGTCAGCCCAGAAGAAGTCCGAAACCGACCAAAAGAGTAAGAAGTAACGCCATCACCGGGGTGCCTCCCGGTTCGACATGGACGGTTCGTCTTCCCGGGTTCTTCCTGAGGCTGTCTCCATTGCTGCTCGCCTCGGCAGGTATACAGTTGCATCATCATCCGAAATCTCCATTTTAGGGTAGTCCTGACCATTTGGGCAACAGTCAGGACGCATCCGCCGCGACGACATCTGACGACAAGAGGACTTTGACGCTCCCGTCATGTCGAAAATATCCCGGATCGTTTTTTCTTGACTATTGTTACAAAATTTAAGAGATTATTAGCGCTCTGACAGGGCGGCTGCCAAAATGGCAGCTGATTGTGTGGCAGGCATTTAAGATGGCATTCGAAAGTCTGACAGACCGCGAGAAGCAGATACTATCCAACCTGATCAGCTACTATATCGCGACCGCCGATCCGGTTGGCTCGCGAGCTATCGCCAGCAAGTTTAAAATGGGGATTTCCTCGGCGACTATCCGCAATACCCTTCAGGATCTCGAGGAACTGGGTCTGGTTAAGCAGCCGCATACCTCCGCCGGCCGGGTGCCCACCGACCTGGGATACCGTGTTTACGTGGATTATCTTCTCAAGCCGGAGAAGCTGACAGACAAAGAGAAAGAGAGTATCAAAAGCTCCATTTTGCGCGAAGGGCGCGGCATCAATGAGATACTGGGACAGACCTGTAAAGTGCTGGGGGATATCTCGCAGCAGCTGGGGGTATCCATAGCTCCCCGTTTTGAGGAAGGCGTGCTGAAAAGGTTGGAACTCATTCCGGTGGCCGATGAGAGGATCATGGTGGTGGTCGTCGTTCAGTCAGGGCTGGCCAGGTCGGTGATCCTGGAGGTTGAGACAGTCATCTCGGAGCCCTCGCTTCGGGAAGTCGAGGTCCTTCTGAACGAACGACTGGCCGGGCTGACCCTCGGTGAGATCCGCCGGACGATTTCGAAGCGTCTGGCCGATGTCTCGGGGCGGGGCCGGCTGATCAACATGATGGTGGACTCCAAAGACAAAATCTGGCGCGACCACCGCTCGGGGGATATACATATCTGGGGCGCGGATAATCTGGTTCGACAGCCCGAGTTCTCCGATCCTGTCCGTATCTCGGAGTTGGTCAAGGTACTCGGTGACAGCAGCGTTCTTACGGATTTCCTCGATGAGGCCCGTGAAGAGGGCCTGTTAATAACGATTGGCAAAGAAAGCAAATTTCACGAAATTCTAAATTGTTCCCTGGTGACCTCATCCTATCGCGTTGGCAATATCTCCGGAACCATCGGGGTCATCGGACCCACGCGAATGCCGTACAGCAAGCTGGTTTCGGTAGTGCGGTTTACGGCCAAGGCTATCAACGAGGTTCTGGCCGGTTTCGATAAGAAAAAGGAATAATCGGTGATGTCCAAAAAGAAGGAAATAGAAATCGAAGTAAAGAGCAGTGAAGAGAAAAGTGAGCGCGAAGCCGAGCTGGAGACCTCGTCGGGGGAAGCCGGTGGTGACAAAACCCCGGCGATCTCACCGGAAGAAGGCGAGAACGGCCGTCCTTCTCAGCAGCCGGAGGAAGTCGGCAAGTCGGAAGAAGGGTTAAGCGAAGAAGAGAAGCTTCAGGAAAAGGTGGCACAACTCGAGGACAGGCTGTTGCGAACGGCCGCCGAATTTGACAATTACAAAAAGCGTGTCGCCCGCCAGTATGACGACATGGTGCGCTCATCCAACCAGCGCATCCTGGGCCAGATGCTTGAAATCGTGGACAATTTTGAGCGCGCCCTGGAGCACGGCAATGATGACAACAGCCTGGAGGGTTTCAGAAAGGGCGCGGAACTCATCCTGGGGCAGATGATGGACCTGCTGGCGAAGTACGACGTCAGGCCTATTGAGACCATCGGTAAACCGTTCGATCCTAATCTGCACGAAGCGCTCACGCAGGTGGATTCGGACGAGTACGAAGAGGGTATAGTCGTCCTGGAGATGACCAGGGGCTACATGCTGGGCAATAAGGTGCTCCGGCACAGCAAAGTAGGGGTGAGCCGCGGCCGGCTCTCCGAAGATGATGCGAGTCAAGAATAGAAGTGTCAGCTAACATGGCTAGTTGAAATAGGAGTTTAGCGATGGGTAAGATAATTGGCATAGACCTGGGGACAACCAACTCCTGTGTGGCCGTTCTCGAGGGCAATGATCCGGTGGTAATACCGAACCAGGAGGGTTCCCGCACGACCCCGTCGGTGGTTGCGTTTACCAGCGACGGGCAGCGCCTGGTGGGTGCCGCGGCGAAACGGCAGGCGGTCACCAATCCCGAAAATACCGTTTTTTCGGTCAAGCGTTTTATGGGTCGTATGCATAATGAGGTCGGCGAGGAGGAGAAGATCGTTCCTTACAGAGTCACCGAGAATGATAAGGGGGCCGTTCTGATAGAAGCCGGCGATAAGCAGTACCAGCCTCCGGAAATCTCAGCCATGATTCTGCAGTACATGAAAAAAGCGGCGGAAGATTATCTTGGCGGCGAGGTCAAGCAGGCGGTAATTACGGTGCCGGCCTACTTCAACGACTCGCAGCGGCAGGCCACCAAGGATGCCGGGCGCATCGCCGGGCTGGAAGTCCTGCGGATTATCAACGAGCCGACAGCAGCTTCCCTGGCTTACGGGCTGCAGAAAAAAGCCAACCAGAAAATAGCCGTATATGATCTGGGCGGCGGCACCTTCGATATATCGATTCTCGAAATTGGTGACGGTGTTTTTGAGGTGCGTTCGACCAACGGCGACTCGCACCTGGGCGGCGATGACTTTGACCAGACGGTCATTGACTGGATGGCCGATGAATTTCGTAAGGCGCAGGGGATTGACCTGCGTAAAGACCGCATGGCGCTGCAGCGGCTCAAAGAGGCGGCGGAGAAAGCCAAAATCGAGCTGTCGTCGACCCTGCAGACCAACATCAACCTGCCGTTTATCACGGCCGACCAGTCCGGGCCCAAGCATCTGGATCTGTCGCTGACGCGCGCTAAATTCGAGCAGTTGACCGAACATCTGATTGAGCGCACCATCGGACCATGCAAGCAGGCTCTGGCTGATGCCCAGTTGAGTGTCGGCGACATCGACGAAGTCGTGCTGGTAGGTGGTATGACACGCATGCCCAAGGTTGTCGCACTGACCAAGGAATTGTTCGGCAGGGAACCTAACAAGGGCGTCAATCCCGATGAAGTGGTTGCCCTGGGAGCCGCCATTCAGGGTGGCGTCCTGGCCGGTGACGTCAAGGATATCGTCCTTTTGGACGTCACCCCGCTTTCGCTGGGCATCGAGACGCTGGGCGGGGTGATGACACGACTGATCGACCGAAACACCACCATTCCGACTAAAAAGGCGCAGATCTTCTCCACCGCCGATGACAACCAGACGGCCGTTTCCATCCACGTGCTGCAGGGTGAACGCAAAATGGCCATTGATAACCGCACCCTTGGCCGTTTTGACCTGGTAGGCATTCCGTCGGCCCCGCGAGGTATACCGCAGATTGAAGTTGCGTTCGATATTGACGCCAACGGTATCGTGCACGTCTCGGCCAAGGACAAAGCCACCGGCAAAGAGCAATCGATCAGGATCGAGGTTTCATCCGGCATGTCGGAGCAGGAGATTGACCGCATGGTCGGTGATGCTGAGAAGCACGCCGATGAGGACAAAAAGAAGGCCGACCTGATCCAGGCCCGGAACGAAGCGGACCAGTTCATTTACACCACCGGGAAGACGCTCAAAGAGCACGGTAATAAAATCTCGGAGGTCGAGAAGAAGAAAGTCGAAGAGGCGATCAGCAAGCTCAAAGAAGCCATGAAAGGCGAATCCCCCGAGGTCATCAACCAGGCCAAGGAGGAGTTGATGACGGCTTCGCACAAAATCGCCGAGGAGATGTACAAGGCGGCCCAGGCCGAGCAGGCCCAGGCGGCATCACAGGCCGGTTCAGCAGCGTCCGGCCAGCCAGGAAGTGAGCAGGCGGATAAGGGCGGCGGCGCAAAGGATGGTGCCGTGGATGCCGACTTTGAGGTCGTCGATGATGACAAGAAGTAACTGACCTTCCATGGAGAAGCGCGACTACTACGAAATTCTCGGCGTCGGCCGCGATGCCGGTGAGGACGACATCAAGTCGGCCTACCGAAAGCTGGCTATGAAGTACCACCCGGACCGCAACCCGGGCAACAGCGAGGCCGAGGAGAGCTTTAAGAAAGCTACGGAGGCCTATGAGGTTTTGAAGGACCCCCGGAAGCGGCAGACTTATGACCAGTTCGGTCACGCCGGTCTGGGCCAGGCAGCCGGTTTCGGCGGGTTCGGCGGTTTTGGCGGGTTCGACCTCAGCGATGCCCTGCGGGCGTTCATGCGCGACTTCGGCGGCGGCTCGATCTTTGATGACTTGTTTGGAATGGGCCCCGGCAGTACGCCCCGTCGGAGAAATCGCGGCGAGGACCTGCGCATACGCATCAGCCTGTCCCTCGAGGAGATAGCCGCCGGTGTGGAGAAAACGGTTAAGGTCAGGCGGATGGTCGGCTGTGACACCTGTGGCGGTTCGGGTGTAGCTGTCGGCTCCTCGAAGAAAACCTGCCCGCAGTGCAAGGGCGCCGGACAGGTGCGGACGATCAGCCGGACTTTTCTCGGCACGGTCCAGCAGGTTACGCCGTGTAACATGTGCCGTGGCGCAGGTGAGATTATTGCTGACGCCTGTCGCAGCTGCAACGGCGATGGCCGCGTGGGCGGCTCCAGCGACGTCAAAATCAAGGTCCCGCCGGGAGTGGCCGGCGGCAATTATATGACCGTTGAGAACATGGGGAACGCCGCTCCCAACAAGGGCGAGCCGGGTGATTTGATTGTGGTTTTCGAGGAGAAGAACCATGAAATTTTCAGCCGCCATGGCGACCACGTGATCTGTGAACTGCCCATCTCATTTACCACTGCGACCCTGGGCGGCACCGTCTCGGTGCCTACTCTGAACGGTGACGAGAGTATCAAAATTCCCGCCGGGACTCAACCCGGTAAGGTGTTCAAGCTGCGCGGCAAGGGTATTCCCCATCTGCATCGCGGCGGCCGTGGCGACGAGCTGGTGCAAATTTTCGTCTGGGTCCCCGCCAGTGTGGAGGCCTCCGACCGCGAGTTGCTTCGGAGGCTGGCTCGTTCGGATTCCTTCAAGCCGCCCAAGCCCAGTAAATCTTTCTTCGAAAAACTCAGAGAAACGTTTGGCGTATGACAGGCACCACCGAGATTCCCAAGGAATATCTGGAAGTCACCCTGGAAGTGCCGCGCGTGCATGCCGACGCCGTATGCAACTTCCTGATCGATAATGTCTGCTCGGGACTGGTGCTTGAAGAGGAGGAGGATTCGCCTGTCACCGGCATCAAGTTCTACGTACCGGCCGGGCACGACCGCGACCACCAGACACTTTTGCGCAATTACTTGTCGCAGTTGGTCGACAAAAGCATGCCGGAGGTTCCCCCGATTTATGAGCGTCCCATCAAGAACGTGGAGTGGACTCAGCAATACAGGAGATCCGTGGAGGCGGTGCGTGTCTCGGAGGATCTGGTAGTCCGGCCGCCGTGGGCCCGGGCTCCGGCTGATATCCGCTATGATATTGTCATAGAACCGAAAATGGCCTTTGGGACCGGTCGTCACGAGACGACGCGCACCTGTCTCAGGATTGTGCGTGAAAAATTCAAAGCGGGCGGCAGGTTCCTGGACCTGGGGTGCGGCTCTGGTATTCTCTGTATTCTGGCAGACAAGATGAAGGCCGGGTATATCAAGGCTGTCGATCACGACCTGGTGGCTATCGAGAGCGCTCACGAGAACTTTGCCATCAACAACGTGACCTGCCCTCACGACATTACCTTCGGTTCCCTTGACAAGTGTCAGGGCGATGAGCCGTACGATTTCATCGCGACCAATATCATCAAAAGCACCATCATGGTGATGATTGAAAAACTGGCCTATCTTCTTGCCGGCGGCGGCATTCTCTTGCTGTCGGGTTTGCTGGAACCCGATCTGCCGGATATATCTTCCGAGTTGAACCGAAACGGACTCAACCGATTCACTACCGTTCGGGATAACGAGTGGTTTACCTTTATCGTGTACAAGGGCTGAAGAAATGCAGGCCCCGATCTTCTACGCGCCGCCGGAACTCATAAAGGCCGGCGTCGTTCGTCTGCCTGATGATGAGGCCCGCCACGCAATTGCGGTTCTGCGCTTGAAAAAGTCAGACCAGGTTATAGTCATCGACGGCCTGGGCACAGCCTACCGCGGAATGGTGGCGAGGGTCTCCCGTCCAAAGGCGGTGGAAGTGACGGTTCATGCGGAAATCCGCAATTTCGGCGAACCGTCGGTGATACTTACGCTGGCCGCCGGGTTGTCCAGTGGCTACAAGTTCGACAACGTGGTAGCCCGGGGTACGGAATTGGGCGTCAAGAGATTTGTCCCCGTGTTTACGTCGAAATCCAAAGTCAGGCTGGATGACGCGCGGCGAGCCCGCGCCCGGGTAGCGCGGCTGGAGAAAGTCGCCCTGGCGGCCGCCAAGCAGTGCCGGCGCGCCTATCGCCCTGAGATATCAGTACCGGTGAATTTTGCCGAGTATCTTCGGGAAACCGACGGTGAGTCGTTCAACCTGATATTTCATCCGACGGCAAAAGTCCGGCCGCTGGCCGTGGCCCTGGATGATGCCCGGCCCAAAAGAGTGTCGCTGCTGGTGGGTCCGGAATCCGGTTTTACCGACGAAGAGGTCGAAGCGGCTGCGGCCGCCGGTTTTGTGCCGGTGTCCCTCGGTGGCCGGGTCCTGAGAACGGAAACGGCCGGCCCGGCGGTTGTTACTCTCATCATGCATCTGCTGGACGAGTTGAGATAAACGGGCTGTCTGCCGATAATAAGCCTGTATGGAGTTATACGGTCTGATATGGGCGGGCCTGCTGGGACTGGCGATCGGTTCTTTCCTGAACGTGGTGATTTACCGTCTTCCCCGCAAGCTGAGATTCCTTCTGGAACGGTCAATCTGTCCCCGCTGCCGTCGGCAGCTTCGCTGGTATCATAACATACCGTTGGTCAGTTATCTCTTTCTCAGGGGCAGGTGCGGCTTCTGTCATGAGAGCATTTCTCTTCGTTACCCGAGCGTCGAGTTGGCCAACGCTTTGTTTTATGTCTTTTTCTACTGGCAGTTCGGCTTGAGCCTGCAGTTTTTGGTGTTCGCGTTTCTGGGTTCATCGCTTCTGGCGATCTTTCTGATAGATCTCGAGTTTCAGATCATTCCCGATGTCATCACCATCCCCGGCATGGCCATCGGGCTGACGGTTTCTCTCCTTCCCGATGGCATCGGTATCGGCAATGCCGCAATCGGCCTTTTAGTCGGCGGCGGCTCACTTTATCTAATCGCCCTGCTCGGCGACTGGTTGTTCAAGAAAGACTCGATGGGCGGCGGCGATATCAAAATGGCAGGTATGCTGGGAGCTTTTCTGGGCTGGCAGAAGGTTCTCTTCATATTTATGGCATCCGCCGTGATCGGGCTAGGAGTCTCTTTGATTGTCATGATCTTCTCGTCCCGGTTGCGCCGAAACCGGGTTATTCCATTTGGGCCGTTTCTGGCCACGGCGGCCTTGCTTTCGATTGTTTACGGTGACAGAGTAATCAGCTACTACGTAAGCAACTTTCTGACTGTTCAATGAGACGCGGCTTCTCAACCATCCGTCCCTTTTTACCGATAATCTGCCTGTAGTCATGAAAAAACGAACCGACAGATATGAATCCGAAGTACACCTCGGTTTGCTGGTAATTATCGTCATACTGCTTTTTCTCAGCTTTGCCGCCAATTATGTCGTTTACCAGGCGCGGACCGATATGCGCGAGCGGACCGCGGCCAGTCTGAATGGCGCGGCGCTGGCGGTCTCCCGGGCCGTCCAGAAAGAAATCCTTCCCGAACTGACCGCCGAACAGGCGGCCTCGTTCAAATCTATGTACGGCCTGTCGGGGCTGATTCTGATACCCTCCCGACCGCCGGACAATTCGCCTCAGTCCCGCAAGTTGTGGTTTGCCTCCATCGTAAGTGCGCTGCCCCCGGGACAGATTCCTCAGGTGGCTCGAAAAATACTCTCGGCCGAATTTCAGACCTTGACCCATGGCGAGCAGAGCGAATACTTCTATGTCTATCCCATACCTTCAACCATAGACAAGAAAATCCTGATTCTGTCGGCCAACGAACCTGTCCTGGCCTACCTGGATGAGTCGGGAAACAACATCCTTGTCGTCAGTGTCTTAGCGACGCTGGTGGTGATAGGGATTTATGTGTGGTTGCTTCGTTATATCCTGGCGCCGCTCCGGCGTATCCGGCAAGAGGCCGTCGACGCCGGCCGACTCGTCGATGGGGACGCCGGCGAAGTAGAAGCTGTGATTGAAGACTACCGAAGAATCATCGGGGAGTTGAAAGCCAAGGAATCGGAACTGCTCGAGCTTAACGAGGCCGTGCGCCTGAGAGCCGACTCCCTCGAGCATTTCAACCAGTACCTGCTGGACTCGATAGACTCCGGCATCGTGACCGTCGACAATGACGGTAACCTACGTTCAATAAACCGCTCGGCTGTCAGGATTCTAAAACTCACGACGGCTGACATCAGTGGTCGCTGTATCGGACAGCTTTTCGGCGGCAATCCCGGCCTGCTGGATGTCGTCAAGTGCTGCCTGGAGAACACCGTCGGCCGGCCATACAGCGAGTACGAATTCATCACCGCCGATGGCCAGCGGCTGGCCCTGGGTGTGGGCGTTTCGGTTATCGCCAGTGACCGGCAGACTCAGGTGGGAGCCTCGATTCTTATAAACGATCTGACCGAGTTGCAGGGTCTGCGCAAGGAGCTGGAGACAAAGAAGCGTCTGGCCGCGCTTGGGGAGATGGCAGCCGGTCTGGCCCATCAGTTGCGCAACTCCATCGGAGCCGTGGTGGGCTACAGCAAATTGGTCAAAAGGCGACTGCAGAAGGCGCGACTGGAAATCAGCGGTATGACGGCTCTGGACGAGGAAACCCGACAGGCCGAACTGCTGATCGAACGCTTTCTCAATTTCGCGCGGCCCCTGCGTCCAGCGCTGGCGCCGGTTGTGCTCAAGGAGGTGCTGGCCGAGTTGATAAATACCTTCCAGGTGCGCGCGGGGAACAAGCGCATCCAGTACAGACAGGCCGGGGCGACCCCCGGGGAAGTGTGGGCCGACGAACTGCTCATAAAGCAAGCCCTGTCAAATATCATCGACAACGCCGTCAATGCCTATGACAACGGTCCGGGCCTGGTCGATATACACGTGACCGAAGAAGAGGGCTGGCAGTCTGTGACTATCCGAGACTACGGCTGCGGGATCGCTCAAGAGGATCTCGGCAAAATATTCACACCCTTTTTCTCCTCGCGGCCGGCCGGCAGTGGCCTGGGCCTGGCACTGGCAGCGAAAATCATCGATCTCCACCAGGGGCACATTGCCGTCACGTCGCAACCCGGCACGGGGACGGAATTTGTCATCAGCCTGCCCGTACAGAGCGGTGCCCCGGCGACGACCGAACCGTCCCAATGCGCCCGGAACCTCTAGAATTTCCTTGGGTCGGGCTCGTTTTTTGTTATATTTGGTGTCGGTTTAAGCAGGAGGACTTATGTATACGCCATCGGATTTCAGAAAGGGGCTGCGCATTATCGTCGACGACCAGCCGTATTATGTCGTCGATTACCAGCACTTCAAAATGGGTCGGGGAAAGGCCAATATTCGCACCAAGTTGAAACACATCAAGACCGGGGCCGTGGTCGAAAAAGTCTTCTCCTCCAATGACAGTTTCAAGCCGCCCGACATGGAAGAAAAAAGGATGCAGTACCTGTACGAAAATAGCGGCGAATTTACCTTCATGGATTCAACAACCTTTGAGCAGGTGCAGATTCCGGTGGATAACCTCGGCGATGCCAAGTGGTACCTTCTGGAAAACGAAGAATACCGGGTTCTGTTTCTCGACAATGAGGCTATTTCCGTGGATTTACCCACTTCCGTGGTTTTGACGGTCGTGGAGACAGAACCGTTCGCCAAGGGGGATACCGTTACAAACATTACCAAGCCGGCCAAACTCGAGACCGGGCTCGTTGTCAAAGTGCCTCCGTTTGTCAAGGAAAGCGATAGGGTCAAGGTGGACACGCGGACCGGCGACTACCTGGAGCGTGCTAATTAAGGCATGCCGAAAAAGCCACAAGTAATAGGGGTCGACGAATCCGGCAAAGGCGATTTCTTCGGCCCCTTAGTTATTGCAGCCTTTCTGGCGGCCGACGATGCTATTCCCGGTTTGGTGTCGTTAGGCGTCCGCGACGGCAAACTTCTCTCTGATAAGCGCGTGCTCGAGATCAGCCGGACACTTCGCCACGATTTCATCCATTCGGTGGTGATGGTCGGTCCCGAGAAATACAACCAGCTTTACGAGAAAATGCGTAACCTGAATAAGCTGCTTGCCTGGGGGCACGCCCAGGCGATTGAAAACATCACCAGCCGGACGCCTGCTGCCCTGGCGGTCTCCGATAAGTTCGGCAAGGCGGAACTGGTGGAGCAGGCGCTGGCTCGAAAAAACAACAAGATCGAGATTCGTCAGCTCGTAAGGGGAGAGAGTATCGTTCAGGTAGCGGCTGCGTCTATTATCGCCCGCGCCGCTTTTATCGAGGCGATAGACAGGATGTCGTCCCAGTATGGTCTGGAACTGCCCAAGGGCGCCGCGGCCAAGGTCGACGAGGCCGGACGCCAGCTTGCCCGGATGCACGGCACGGCGGTTCTCGGGAAAACCGCCAAAATCCACTTCAAAAATTACCAGCGAATCGTCAACCCGCGCCTGGCCCTGGAGTAATCTAAAGTCAAGGCCGGGCATCCCCACGATACCCGGCCTCTTCTGCCATTCCAGTATCCCTGATCTACTTGGAGCCGTAGCTTCTCAGTTCGCCGACTTTGCTGCCGGAAGTCGCATACAGCGCCGAAGCCCCGATAATGTATTTGACCAGGCCCACGCCCGGTGCGAACCAGTAAATATTATAGGTGCCCGTCGCGTTGGTGTTGGTTATTTTGACCGCGCCGCTGTAATAGGCTCCATTATCGAGTTGCAGTTTCTCGATAGCCGTGACCGTCATGGTCGACAACCCGGTAGTCGGATAGTTTTTGAGCGTGCCATCCATGAAATCCGTGGAGTCGGGAAACTTGAAATCGTTGTCGAATATGATATCAATTCCGTCTTCGTAGTCACTCAGAAGGCTGCCGTCTTCGTAACGCGGCCATGACTGCCCAATCACCAGGGGTAATTCTATAATCTTCTCTGCCGCGGCGCCGAGATCTTCAAAGTAATAAAGAGCCGTCGCCGTAGCCTCGAAGTAGCCCGTATCCTTGCCGTTGGAACTGGTGTATGATAACCACTCCATGGCCGTAGCGCTGCCTCGCGATACCTCTTTGCCGACGGTGTATGTCTCGCTCTCCTTCGTGCCGTCACTGTTGACGACGTCGTAGATCGTCTGGTAACCTTCATTGAGAGGGAAGTAATACAGTACTTCGCTGTTGGCACTGGTGCCGTCGTTAGAACCGGGCGGCGAAACCGTGGTAATAGTGTCATCAGAGCAGCCGATCCACGCCAGGCACAAAAGAACGGCGGCGCTGATTATTAGGCCGGATATAACCTGCTTAGACATAGATGTCCTCCCTCCGTACCGGGTACGGGATTTTGGTTTCAGTTCTTGTCTGCCAAATGCCATGCAATTCCAGTGCCTTGCCAGGTGCAATATTGGATTATATGATGTGGCGGCTACTTAAAGGCGTCAGCTAAAGTAATACATTAAGTCTCGAGGTCGAAACACTGTGGGTCGGAATCGATATCCTGCCGTCACCGGCCGAGGTTATTCGACGCTAAGCTGATAGTCAGGTCTGCCGATAATTATAGAAATAGCCTGAGCTTAGCATACTTCGCGTTTTAGGAGGTCAGTATGGGAGTGGAGGTTTTTGACCTGTGGGTCACCGTCATGGGGATAGCTGCCCTGGTACTGGTGGCCAGATTTCGAAGGCAACTGAGGGCGGAGCACAGGCAAAGCTACGACTACATCGGCGGCGGCCTGGTTATCCTGACCCTGGTTTCTCTAACCAGGATGTACCATAACCTTGGACTCTTCGATTCCATATCGTTTGTGTCCGACCCGCTCTTTTTCAAGCTGATAAGCTGGATCGGAATCATCACCGGGATCACTCTGACCGTAAGCGGTATCGCGGACTGGCTACCTCTCTCCCGGGAATACCGCCGTTGCGGCGAAGCGCGAATTAGACGTCTCGAGTTAATAAAACGCATCGAGCAGTTGGTGGCCGTCGAGTCCCGCCTGCCGGTGGTTCTCCGCAAGGGACTGCAGTATATGATCGGTGAGTACGGCCTGAACCGAGGTGGCGTATATATTTATTCGCGGCGGGCGCGACGGATCGTACGTTTGTCGACCTTCCCGGATACCAATCCGGCACCGGGCGACCTGGACAGCCTTCTGGCCGGGCGAACGGTGTTCTGCGAAGCGACTGACTGCCGGCTGAACCTGGAACTGATACTCCGGCAGTGGCCCGCCTCGGAGGTGAAGCCGGCTATTCTGCTGCCCGTCGACGTCGATGACCGGCCGGTGGGCTTCTTCCTGTTGTGGGGTGACGGCGCCCGACTCACGACCGACGACAGGATCAATCTCAAAATCGCGTCGGAAATAATGGGCAGGAAGATTCAACTGGACCGGCAGCAGCGCCGGATCAATTACCTTCGTGAACGTCAGGAACTGCGTCGCCGTATGCGGCAGGCCGTTGACCGCCGCAAGGAAATCAAGGACAACATGGTGAGATTGATGCGCGCCGTCCGCGAGACGATCGACTTCGATTTCGCGGCCCTGACCATAGCCCACAATCCGCAAGATGTCCAGCGTTTTTCGGTAGGCGAGAATGACACCCTTCTCAAGGAGATGGGTCTTGATTTCACAACGTTTCAAAACCAGCTGCGAAGACTGCCCCGCCGCGGCCGTCCGACGGCGATAGCGGACGGCGAAAAGCAGGCCGAGGACATCTGTGGCCGTTTGCTTGACGACAACGCTATGAGATGTCAATTGTCATTTCCGCTGACTGTCGCCGGCAGCCTTGATGGCATCCTGACCATCGCGAGCAAACAGCCGGACAAGTTCAGCAGCGCCGACGCTGCCGTTCTGGCGGACGCCGCCGATTTTCTGCAGGAACTGGTGGCCGAAGAAAAACTCCGCCAGGACCTGCAGGAACGAGAAAGAATGCAAGTGGCCCTTAACGGTTTTCTCGCCGACGTTGCCCTCGGGCTCGACGCCGGTGAGGTGCTGGACCGGGCGGCGGCCATGCTTTCGGAGGAACTCAAGACAACGATAGTCCGCATTTCCACGTTCGATCCGGACGCATTCTTTCTCAATTCCCGGTCGCTGGCGTTGCAGCGGCCCCTTCAGAAAATGACGCCGGCCGACGGACATATGATTCTGTCGCTCATGCCGTATCACAGCCTGGTTCGCGACACTGCCCGCCTCATGATGGTGAATCAGGAAAACTCGGATAACAAGGTCGGGGAGGCGGAAGCCACGCAATGTTTCTGTAAAGAGCTGAAATCGGCGTTGCTGGTGCCGGTGAAAGCCGGTGAAACCGTTCTCGGCGTGATCAGCCTGGCCGATATTCGATGTTGGGAAAGGTACCACTACCAGCAGGCGCATGTGCTGCTGGTCAGCGCAGTGGCCTCGGTGCTGGCTCGCGTACTGACCCTGCCGGCGCCGGCCGAGAGGTACAAGCGGGACATCAAGGTAGGGCTGCAGAGCCTGGAGGGTGCCCGTTATTTGCCGCCGGAAGCGAGAAGCCGCATAAACTCATCTCTTTCGGGAATTCTGGGCTCGGTGGAGATGATCCGAGCGCAGCCGGCTTCGGAAACGGCCGTCAGTCGCTATCTTGCGATCATCGACAAATCGGCCCGTAATATAGGAGAGTGCTTCACGGAGGATATATCGGTATAGCGGGCAACCTGTCTTCACGCCGTGACAACAGTGATTTGGGAAATGAGACTTTTATCCAACAACAAGAAGATGCCACTGAAAGGGGAGATGGGGTGCATCAGCCTGCCGGACCACATTCGTCTTTACGCTGCGGGGGGTATCCCCCAGTTATTTGGCTTTGTGCCGCAGCCGGGGGGCGATAGCGGCGGGCCGGCCTGGCTGTACCTGCCGATCGACTATTTGACATCGATACGCCAGGCGCTGTCGGGACCCGAACGAAAAGCGGAAAACACTTTCATAGCTGCGGAACCGGTCAGTATCGAAGATCATGATCTGTATCCTGTGCTGGCGGACAACTCCATCAGAGCGCTGCTGGCAGTCCGTACCGGCCAGCCGTGCCGGCTCGACGACACCCAGTTTGCCGGTATTGTCAAGCCTTTGACTTCAGCCTGCGGACGACGTGACGATGGCGGTGCCGATGTCGCGGTCCAGTTCGTGACGCGGCTGTTCCATCGGGACAACAGTCTGTGCGGTTTTATGCAGTTGATGCTCGGGCTCCTGGCGCGGCACTGCCCCGGCAGTTACGCCGGCCTCTATTACAACCAGGGAGGGGCCTTCAAACTCCGAATGGCTACGGGAGACATCAGCCTAAGTGATAAACTGCCCAACCGTCTCGATGACCAGACCGCGCAGGTCTTCAGGCATTTCATGCACCAAGGAACAAACCTCATCCCGGGCGAATTGCTGCCGGACTATCCCGCCTTCTTCGAACACTGCCCGACCTTTCTTTTTGTCCATCCCGGTGCGATGTCGGAACGGACAGAGTTCATGCTCGTGATGGCCCTGCCGGGTTCTCTCGAGCCCGGGCAGGTCCGCTGTATCTCGATGATGGCGGAACTCGCCTCGCAACTGCATGAAAACCAGTTCAGTACGACTTCCGAAACTCTCGATATGTTTCGTGATTTGAGCATCGGCCCGGTGGAGAACATGTCGCTGGACGACACCCTTGTTGATGTCTTCAAACTGCTCGCCCGTCAGTGTGATATCTGCCGCTTGGTCCTGGCCACCGGGACGGGTGCCGCCAGGGTGGTGGCGTTCGACAAAAACGACCGCGTGTCTCTGACCGTGGGGACAGACAACGTGATCCCGGCCGCGGCCTGGATCGCTCTCCGCCAGGGTGCGCCGCATTTTGTGCCCTCTTTGCACAACGGACATGCCTACATCGATACCGGGGGAGACACGTTCGGCCGGGAGGCAAATTCCGAATTGTATTACCCGGTTGCGCTCGATGATGCTCACCTGGGTGCTCTGGCCGTGGCCTCGCCTCTCGAAGGAGAGCATCTCTCGAAGTCAGCGCATCTCGTTGCCTGCGTGGCTGACTATATCAGTC
>JAOUEU010000293.1 GCA_029858555.1 Candidatus Zixiibacteriota bacterium | reverse complement strand
CCGCCGCGAGCAGCTTCTTCTGAAGCCACCACGGCGAGGGCTGGATCTTGACATTTTTGATCACACGCGCCGCATATCGGGGACAGGCTTCGGCGTCATCAATAGTTACCCTGATATGATCAGCGGCCCTGTCGGCGGCCTCCCTGATATCGAAGGACGGCCTTTTAATTTCTCTCGAGGCCAGAGCCGCCAGGTCGCGGGCGATGCCTATAGCCGACATCGAGTCGCCGCGGTTGGGCGTCAGCTCGAAGGTAAGGATATAATCGTCGTAGTCCAGGCACTCCAGCAGCGACTGCCCCGGCACGGAATCGTCAGGCAGGACCATGATGCCGCTATGATCCGGTGATATGCCCAGTTCCCTTTCGGAGCAGATCATGGCTGTCGATTCGATTCCGCGGATTTTCGCTTTCTTGATAATAAAGCCGCCGGCCAACCGGGCTCCCTCGAGAGCCACCGCCACCTTCTGCCCCACCGCCACGTTAGGCGCCCCGCAGACGACGTCAAGTGTCCTGTTACCCAGGTTTACCGTGGCCAGCTTTATCTTGTCAGCGCCCTTGATGACCACCAGAGCCGTCACCTCTCCGACAATGACCTTGTCCATGTACTGGCCGGTCGGTTCTATATGTTCACAGGCGGTGCCACAGAGCGTCAGACGTTCACCCATTTCCTGTGCTGACCAGTCCAGCCCGGTCAGTTCGACGAGCCATTTATACGAAATCTTCATAGCTATTTGAACTGCCGCAGGAAGCGGATATCGTTATTATAAAAGAGGCGTATGTCGTTTATTTTATACTTGAGCATAGCCAGCCGTTCGACGCCGATACCGAAAGCATAACCGGTATACCTTTCGGAATCGTGGCCGGACATCTCCAGCACGTTGGGGTCTATCATGCCGCAGCCGAGTATCTCGAGCCAGCCGGAGTTTTTGCATACCGTGCAGCCCGCGCCGCTGCAAAGGAAACACTCGATATCGACCTCGGCCGACGGTTCGGTGAAGGGGAAGAATGACGGCCGGAACTTGATTTTCAGTCCCTCGCCGAAAAAGGCCTTACAGAAAGCCACCAGTGCTCCCTTCAGGTCAGCCATCGTCACGCCGTCATCAATAAGAAATCCGTCCACCTGATGGAACGCCACGTGAGCCCTGGAGGAAACGGCTTCCTTGCGAAAACACTTGCCGGGAGTGATAATCTTTATAGGCGGTTTTCGTTTTTCGAGTTCTCGCACCTGGACGGGGGTCGTATGCGTGCGCAGGAGCCGGCCATGTTCAACGAACAGCGTATCCTGCATATCGCGGGCCGGATGGTCGGGTGGAAAATTGAGTCCCTCAAAATTATAATGGTCGGTTTCGACGTCCGGACCGCGGGCGATCTCGAAGCCCATACCGTAGAAAATGCGGCACATCTCCCTGATGGATTGAGTGGTAATATGGGCCACACCGACATAATTGGCCGTGCCCGGTAACGTGGGATCGAAGACAGAACATTCTGCCGGAGCAGACAGCTTTTGCTGCGCTGTCTTTATCTCTTCTTCGAGGGCCAGCCGACACATATTGGCAGCGGTGCCGGCCCGCTTGCGGTCTTCCTCCGGAAGGTCCTTAAGACCCTTCAAAATGGCCGTAAGCGACCCTTTGCGGCCCAGGTATGTGACGCGAAGCTGGTTCAGGCTTTCGAGCGACTCAGCTTTTGAAATCTGCCCGAGGGCCTCTTCCTGTAGGTGAGTGACGTCCTCCAGAAGTGACATGGCGCATCACTTCTGGCTTAACTGCCGATGGCCATTTTTGCCAGATCGCTGAAGGCGGCCATATCACGAGCGGCGATATCAGCCAGAACCTTGCGGTCCAGATTAACACCTGATTTTTTCAGCCCCGAAATAAATGCCGAGTAATTGGTGCCGCAGTCTCTCGCGGCGGCCGAGATACGGGTTATCCACAGTGACCGAAATTCACGTTTCTTGTTGCGGCGGTCACGGTAAGCATACTTCATCCCCTTGTTGACCGTCTCAAGGGCGGTACGGTACAGCTTACTGCGGGCATTGTAATTTCCTCTGGCCTTTTTCAGCACCTTCTTGTGTCGGTGGTGAGCGGCCACGTTATTCTTTGCACGAGGCATCCTGATTTCTCTCCTGTTTCAAATCCAGCCAAACATCAGTATGGCAGCATCAGTTTAACTCTGTACAGATCAGCCGAGGAAACCAGGGTCGGTCTCCGCAACTGACGGCGGCGCTTGGGCGTCATCTTATTCATAATGTGCGTCTTGAACGCCCGGTGTCGCCTTATCTTCCCGGTACCGGTCTTCTTGAATCGTTTCGCGGCACCTCGTTGTGTCTTCAGTTTCGGCATTATCCACCTTCTCTTTATGTTCGCATCTGAACGACTATTCCGATGTAACCACGGAGTCGTCAGTCTCCACTTGCTCTTTCCGATCTTCTTCAGGTTCGCTCTTCGCTTCGGCTTGTTTCGGTTCGGTCTTGTGGTCCTTGCCGATGCGGACCTTCTTGAGAACATCCGGTCGGGGAGCTAAGACCATCGACATGTTTCGCCGATCAATTTTGGGCTCCATCTCGACTGTGGCCACGCTGTCCATCTCTTGAGCAACCCGGTCCAGAATCTTTCTGCCCAATTCCGTGTAGGCCATCTCCCGGCCCCGAAACATCACAAACACCCTCACCTTACTGCCCGATTCAATGAACTCACGAACATGCTTGGTCTTGAAGGCGTAATCATGCTCGTCAATCTTTGGCCGGTAGCGCATTTCCTTCAATTGGAACGCATGCTGCTTTTTCTTGGCGGCTTTGTCTTTCTTGGCCTGTTCGTACTTCAGCTTGCCGTAATCGAGAATGCGGCAGACCGGCGGATTGCTGTTAGGGGCAACTTCCACCAGATCGAGTTCGTATTCCCGAGCCCGTTCCAAGGCTTCCCTGATAGGCCTGATTCCCAGCTTTTCGCCTTCCGGCCCGATAAGCCTCACCAGCGGGACTCTGATCCGGTTGTTGACCCGGTACTCCTTGCTACTTATGAACTCCTCCTGTCAGCTATTGTTTAACCAACCCTTTACTGGCAATTTCTTCCTGTAACAGCGAAACCGCCTGTCCGATGGTTTTAGTGCCCTGGTCACCGGCACCGTGCTTTCGGACGGAGACAGTCTCGGCCGCGGCCTCTTTGGCTCCGACGACAAACATATAAGGTACTTTATGCAACTCGGCATCCCGGATCTTGGCCCCGATTTTCTCGGACCGACCGTCCAGGACGGCGCGAATATCGTTCTTCTTCAGTTCTTCGACGACTCTGGAGCCATAGCCGTTAAACTCGTCGGTAATAGGCAGTACCTTGACCTGCACCGGCGCCAGCCACAACGGGAATTTACCGGCATAATGCTCTATTAACACGCCGAAAAATCTTTCGATGGAGCCGAGCAGCGCCCGGTGAATCATATACGGCCGCTTGTGCTGACCATCGGAGTCAATATAATAAAGGTCGAAGCGTTCGGGCAAGGAAAAATCAAATTGAATCGTCGAGCACTGCCAGCTGCGGTTCAGAGCGTCTTTGATCTTGATATCAATCTTGGGGCCGTAGAAAGCGCCGCCACCCTCGTCGACGCGATATTCAAGACCGGCCTTCTCCAGCGTCCGCCGCAATCCATCTTCGGCCCGGCGCCAGTCCGCTACTTCGCCGATCGCCTTGGCGGGACGCGTGGCCAGATAGATGTCAAAAGCCGTGAAGCCAAAAGAGCGAATCATGTGCAGACAGAAATCCAAAAGCCAGACAAGCTCTTCTTCCATCTTCTCCTGGACCACGAAATGGTGGGCATCATCCTGCGTAAAACCGCGCACCCGCATCAGACCGTGAAGCACACCCG
>JAOUEU010000292.1 GCA_029858555.1 Candidatus Zixiibacteriota bacterium | reverse complement strand
TGTTCGGGACGCCTCTCGGTCCGCCGCCGCGTCCCTGCCCGTAGGGGACACTGGCGGACGCGAACGACGACCACCTCCGTGTGTGCGGGGGTGGTTTTTCAGCGAGTCAACTCGTATTCTCCTGACATCGTGACGATGGCTCCCGCCGCAGGCAAAGCGGACTCTTTGGGTCGTATTTGACCTCGGTCAGGTCCCTTCCCCACGGCTTTACAATTGACACAAAGTAGACAAACGTGTATATTTGATTAAGATTAGAATAAAGTCTCAACAGCGTCCTCTCAATCTCTGATATAGAACATCCGGGCTATCCGAACTGCCGAATACCTTTGTCTGTTCTCCCGCAAGCGGGTAAACCGGATAGCCGGCAGATCACTGTTGAGGAAGAGACTGGCTGAACGCGGGAGGTATCATGTTTAAAACGATTAGGGTTCTTTTAGCGGCCGGGTGCCTTTTGGTGGCGGCTACGGCGTTACAGGCGCAGGCGGGGCAAGTGGAGCTTGCTCTGGACAGGTTCTTGAACACCGACGGCTCAGTTGATATCGAGGCTCTTCGTCAATCCGGGTACGAGGGGAAACTGGATTTTGACGGTTATGACGTCACCCTGAATCCGCGCACGGGAGCGCCGCAAGTTTTTGCAGCGCCGGGCGCCACTGTCCCCGAGGACCGCTGCTGGCACGATTTGACGACCTTTGACGAGGGGACCAACGATTACGTGAGCGCTCTGGTGGTGTATAATGGCAAGCTGATCATCGGGGGCCGATTCACCGACGTGAGTGGAACCGGCGTCGGCTACATCGCCTGCTGGGATGGCGCGAATTGGGAACCGATGGGTTCGGGGATGAACAACGAAGTCCATGCTCTTATGGTTTACGATGGCATGCTGGTCGCCGGGGGCGAGTTCACCACGGCCGGTGGCGTGGCCGCCAACTACATCACCCGGTGGGATGGCAGCGAATGGCAGTCGCTCGGTACGGGGATGAATTTCTATGTGCTCGCATTTGCGGAATACGACGGTGAGCTGATTGCCGGGGGCTGGTTCAACATCGCCGGAGGCGTCGATGCTCACAATATCGCCCGCTGGGATGGCTCGGTCTGGCAGCCGCTGGGGCCGGGCATGGATGAGTACGTGTCCGCTCTGGCGGTATATAACGGCGAGCTTATCGCCGGGGGCAGTTTTACAGTGGCCGGTGGCATAGGCGCCAACCGTGTCGCCCGGTGGAACGGCTCCGAATGGCAGCCGCTGGGTTCGGGTGTGAATAACTATATTTCGGCTCTGACGGTGTACGACGGACGTGTTTACGCCGGGGGTGCATTCACCATGGCCGGCGGCGTCTACGCCAGCTATGTCGCGCGGTGGGACGGTTCGGCCTGGGAGCCGCTGGGCTCCGGGGTCGACAACCACGTTATGAGTCTAACCGTCTACAAGAACGAGTTGTACGTGGGCGGGAAATTCCGTGTCGTCGACGACTTTGCCGGTGACTGCATCGCCCGCTGGGACGGCTCAAAATGGCAGGCGGTCAACCCCGGCCTCAGCCAAGCGGTGCTGGCTATGCAGGAATACAATGGTGAGTTGATTAGCGGGGGGTCGTTCGCCCTGCCGTACGCGGGGGAATGGGGACGCTATGTCGCCCGCTGGGATGGAGTGGATTGGCGGCCTCTGGGCCACGGTCTGGACAACTGGGTCTTTGACCTGGCGGAGTACGACGGCGAGTTAATTGCGGCGGGTGTACTGTCAACCGCAGGGGGCGTAAGTGCCGACCACATCGCCCGCTGGGACGGCTCCGGGTGGCAGGGGCTTGACCTGGGGACGAACGGACTCATCTTTGCACTGACCGTCTACGAGGGCGATTTGATCGTGGGGGGTTCCTTCTCCACCGCGGGCGGGGTGAGCGCCGATAACATTGCCCGCTGGGATGGCGTTTCGTGGTACTCGCTGGGTTCCGGCATGGATGAGTTTGTCAACGAGCTGGCGGTTTACAGCGGCGACCTGATTGCCGGAGGCGGTTTTACGACGGCCGGTGGCGTCAGTGCCGTTCGCATAGCCCGCTGGGACGGAGTGAGTTGGCAGGCCATGGGTTCAGGAATGAACGCCAACGTCGCGGCCCTGACGGTGTACGATGGTCACCTGATTGCGGGCGGCAATTTCACTCAGGTCGACATGACCGACATCAACCGCATCGCCCGATGGGATGGATCAAACTGGTATCCGCTGGGCTCCGGGATGGATGAGTGGGTCTATGGCCTGACCGTGTACAACGGCGAGCTGATTGCAGGCGGGAGTTTCAGCACGGCCGGTGGTGTCAGCGCCGAGAATATCGCCCGCTGGAACGGGTCGACCTGGCAGCCGGTAGGTTTGGGAACGGACGCTACTGTCCAGACCCTAACGGTTTACAGCGGTGAATTGATCGTCGGCGGAGAATTTTTCACCGCGGGCGGCGTCGCTGTCGGGGAGATTGCTAAATGGGACGGTTACGACTGGTCCCCGCTGGGCTCAGGGACGAACGGTCATGTTTTTGCGCTCAGCGAGTTCGACGGGGAACTGGTGGCCGGGGGAAGATTCACCATGGCCGGTGAAAAAAGCGCCAACTACATCGCCGCCTGGAATCCGGAGGCTGTGGACGCCGATGGTGACGGCATCCCCGATTACTCGGATAATTGCCTGACAGTCGCCAATCCCGGACAAGAGGACAACAACGGTGACGGAATCGGAAACGCCTGTTGCTGTGTAAGCATCAGGGGCAATGTCAATGGTGATCACGAGGAAAACATCGGCATCTCCGATGTGACCTATCTTATCGACTATCTCTTTGGTATTCCCCTCGGTCCGCCGCCACCGTGCCCGATGGAAGCCAACGTGAACGGCGATTTCGAAGAGGATGTCAACGTTTCCGACCTCACCTTCCTGGTACGCTTTCTGTTCGGTATTCCGCCGGGCATGCTGCCGCCATTCTGCCCGTAGCGGTTGGCGGGCAATAATGAATCGCGACCACTCCCGCGCTGACGGGCTCAAGGAAGGCGAACGCCTGCCAACGTGACTTTCCCACGTATTTAGTTATCCACAAGGTACAGTCACCTATTGCGTCTGGGAGGGCAGATCATTCATTCCAGAGTATCATGGGTAGCGCTGGGGCTGTTGGTGTCGAGGTCGTTGTATTATGATATGTCCAGAATAGCGGGCCGTGACGAGGAGCTGTAATTGTCGACCCATGGAAACCGAACATTCAATAAAACGAGAGATTCTTCACCATTTTTGCATTGACGAACAGTCTGATTTGTGCTATTATTAGTACGACTTAGGTAATTGTACAGGAGCGTTTCATCCGGTGGGTTTCCGGTTGCTGGAGGGCGTTCAGTATTCCCGAAATTAATGCATAGTATCATTGTACCGTGGAGGGTATCCATGTTTGGCTCAACAAGCGTTTATAAATCACGGCGGCTACGCCGTGTGGGCAGCCTTAGTTTAATCATGATAGCATCGCTGACCATCTTCTTTTTGACAGGCCCCTCAGTCCGGGCTTCGGCAATCACGGGCGAGGCGGGTGTCGTTCACCTGAAGGCCCATGTTTCCTGGGACGAGATTGTTTCTCTAAGCGAGGCAATGACAGCAGGAAGCGTTGCCGAGCAGAAGATCGCCCCCTCTGTTATTTCGCTGGAACCATGGCCTGTCGCTGGTTCCGATTACACTCCTCCCGTGGATGTCCTCCGTGCGCCCGGGCTACTCCCTGAGAGCAGCCCGCTGCCGATCACTGTCGACTTTCAGGCGCTGGCGGACAACAACGCCGTCATACCGCCGGATGCGCACGGCACGGTCGGCGACGATTATGTCATGGTTATGGCTAACACACAGGTAAGAATC
>JAOUEU010000291.1 GCA_029858555.1 Candidatus Zixiibacteriota bacterium | reverse complement strand
GGCAAAGCGGAGGAACAATGCCATGCGGTAGATAATCATGGCCGTGATTCCCGACGAAACCAGTGATATGAACATGGCCGCCCGCAGCGGCGATACCGACAGAAACGAGAACAAGGCCAGCATGAGCGTGAACAGAGGCGTCGAAGTTCCGAGCACGCGTTGCCCCTCATTGTAAACGAAACCGTACCCCATGGCCATATTCTCGGCATACCGGTAGGTTATGAAGGCGTCGTCGGCGGTGAACCGCGTCAGGATATTGAAAACCAGGCGCACGGCGACGGTTGCGACGAAGATTATGACCAGATTTCGTCTGGTAGTACTCATGTGGGGAGTATATTAACGGGTCTTTGAACCGTCAAGATAACACTGCCGTGCAGTCAGAATTATGCGCAGGCGGCCGTGCCGCTGTGGTCATTCGGACCAGACTAAGGTTGAATGCCCGTTCTCAGGGTGTCTCGGTAGGGTTTGTGCAGGCCGCGGGACTTCTCATCCATGTATTTTTTCGTGAGAGCCGCGATAGCACCGGAGAGGGCGATAAGCGCGACCAGGTTCGGCACCGCCATGAGGCCGTTGGCGATGTCGGCAAACGACCAGACCGCCACCAGGTCAAGACGGGCACCTAT
Organism: Candidatus Zixiibacteriota bacterium; assembly: GCA_029858555.1. Taxonomy (GTDB): domain Bacteria; phylum Zixibacteria; class MSB-5A5; order GN15; family FEB-12; genus DAOUUR01. The sequence goes on along the minus strand of JAOUEU010000291.1, from coordinate 3,242 downwards.
CAGGGTGAAGAACAAAAACACCCACTTATACGGCAGTTTGGCCGCCGCGCCGACCAGGTATTCGATGCCCTTTTCACCGTAGTAAGACCAACTGAGAATCGTCGAATAGGCAAAGAGGAAGATGGCGATGACCACCATCCAGCGCCCGTAAGCGGGGAGAGCCTCGTTGAAGGCGGCCATGGTCAATGGGGCGCCGTTAATGCCGCTGTCCCACAGGCCGGTAGTGATTATAACCAGCGCGGTCATGCTGCATATCAGGATGGTGTCGATAAACGGTCCCAGCATGGCGACCATGCCCTCCCGAACCGGCTCCTCGACTTTGGCGGTAGCGTGGGCCATCGGCGCCGAACCCTGCCCCGATTCGTTCGAAAAAAGTCCGCGCCGGAGGCCCCACTGGATGGTCATCCAGACGGTGATTGTCGCGCCGGAACCGCCGGCCACCGCGACCGGGTTGAAGGCATGGTGAAAAATCAACCGGAAGGCCGGGATTACCTGATCCAGGTTGATCATGAGTATTATCAGGGCGGAGCAAACGTAAAGCACTGACATAAACGGCACCAGGTACGAGGCCACCCGGCCGATGCGTCGAATGCCGCCGATAATCACTATGCCGACCATGGAAGAGATGGCAATCCCGATAACCCAGCGCCAGGCTCCGACCATGTCAGGCGGGACCTCAAAGGCGTCGACAATGGCGTGGGCAACAGTGTTCGACTGCACCATGTTGCCCGTCCCGAAAGCAGCGACCGCCGTGCACAGGGCGAACAGGTAGGCCAGCGGCCGCAAATACTTGCTCATGCCCAGTTCAATGAAGTACATCGGCCCGCCGCGCACGTTGCCATCGGGGTCAATCTTGCGGTATCTTATCGCCAGCGTACACTCGGTATACTTGAGGGCCATGCCGAAAAAGGCCGACACCCACATCCAGAAAATCGCGCCCGGCCCGCCGTAGTAGATGGCCGTGGCCACGCCGCCGATGTTGCCGATGCCGATGGTGGCGCTCAATGCCGCTGACAGAGCCTGAAAATGCGTCAACTGGCCCTCGTGCTCCGGGCTGTCGTACCTGCCGCTGGCGATGCCGACGCCGTGGGCAAAACCGCGCAACTGGATGAATACCAGACGAAGCGTCAAAAACAGGCCCGTGCCCAGAAGCAAAGCAATCAGCGGTAATCCCCAGACGTGACCGGAGACAATTTCAAGAATGTGATTGAGCTGGTCCATGCAGTATCCGGTACATAACAAATGAGCCCGTCATTGGCAAGTCAAAAAGTCCCGGAAAAGCCTCCGAGAGCCCGTCAATCGAATGGCAGACGTGCGTAAATGTCGGGGAGAAAAAGCTGCTGGAAACGGTCCATGGCTGCCAGGCTCGTTGAATCGGAGTTGCACACAAAACGAATGAAAGCCACGTCGGTGCGGTGCAGTGTCAGTGAGCTGAGCATGGTATAGAACTTGAGGGCATAGTCATTGGCGGTTTCGCCGTACCTGGTGATGTACCAGAAATCCATTACCTTTCCGGAGTTGCCGAGGCGCAGGGCAAACCGCTGCGCGGGGATGGTGCGATCGCCTGAGGGTATTTTTCTTTCGGCGGTGCTCTCGATGGCCCAGCCCGAACCCGGCAGGCAGTTGCGCGGGGAATGGGGGCCGCCCGCTTTGTCGCCGGCGAAATAATCAATCACCAGGTTGACGATTTCCCCGCGGTCATTGACATAGTTGGCGGCAAAGATGTCAACCGGGTTCAGCTGCTTGAAGACGTAGGTCGGGATTACTTCTTTTTCACCGACCCATGACTCTTTCTCAAGCGGAAAATCCGCCACCCGAACATCGTAAGCTGTCTCCGGTTGCGATGTCCTGATGACCACCGCAAACAGGAAGGTCACGGCCAGTATGGCCAGCATTATGATAAAAGTCTTCGTGCCCATTTCAAAATGGCTCCCAGTATGACCATCAGCACCAGGGCGCTGACGAACACCAGCAATCCGGAAATCTCATGCAAAAAATCTTCCGCCAGTTCGGTGCTGACAGCGTAGGCGCCGAGGGCTGTGAACACCAGGCGGAAAATATTCGTGGCAATCGCTATCGGCACGGTGCAGATAAAAAGAATGACCGGAGCTACCTTGCCCGGCAGAAAGGCATAGCCGTACAAAGCCCCCAGGGCCAGGAGCGTGACCAACGAACGCAGCCCGCTGCATGCCTCCGAAACTTCAAGAGTATACTCCGGCAGGAATATGATATTGCCCTGGCGAAACGACGGCACGCCCAGGAACTGCAGGAAATCGTTGGTGATGCCGGAGCCGAACAGTTGCATCGGCAGCGTGGCCGAGTAGTAAATAACGGCCGGTATGGGAATCATGAACAGCAGGAAGAAGAAGGCAAACCAGACTTTGCGGAAGTTGGCCGTTCCCAGGTAGTACAGCGCCAGCCCGGAGATCACGATTACCAGCGAAAACCGGGTGGTAAAGAATTCGCCGGCGGCGATACCGAAAATGACACCGACGCATCCCAGCACAAACAGGACCATACCCCACGCGGAAGGTCGGGCCGGAAGAGACAGGTCGTTTCTCCGGCGATAGAAAATGTAGACGGCGATGGGAATTATGAAAAAGCCGTGTGAGTAGTTGTCGTCACGAATCCAGTCGCCGATGAGGTCCTTGAGAATGGGAATGCTGCACAGGACGGCAGTGGCCAGTATGATGTACGGATACAGGTGGGTCTTGATATGATCGACTATGGCAGTGTGGCTGGAATTCACGGAAAACCCTTTTTCGGTATTATCGACAGCATAGTAAGAAATGTTTAAACCGGCAGGCAACGCGTAATTGGCCCCGAATGAATCTTACGACTGCTTCTGAAGAAATTCAAACCTCTCGCTGCCAAAATCTACAAACCAAGAAACATAGGCGCAGCAGCGGTCGCTATCCTACTCCCCGTCCGGGGTCACTCCTTTCGGGGTGGAGTGGGTGGAGTGGGTGGAGTCGTCAGTAAGGAGGTTGTGGTTGAGGGTGGGTTCGTCGAGGGGTTGCCGGTAGGCGGGTGGTTCGTTGGTGGGGGGTTGGGTGGAGGTGGATTCGCCGGAGTACATTACTAGCGGGAGGGGTTCGCGGATACCCGCATTGGGTGTGTGCGGGGGCGGGCCACCCGGCATGCCGAACAGGTAACTCACCATGTAGCACACGTCCGAGATGTTGCCGCTCTTGCCATCACCATTGAAGTCGGCCAGGGATTGCGGCCAGAAGTTTATGCTG
>JAOUEU010000290.1 GCA_029858555.1 Candidatus Zixiibacteriota bacterium | reverse complement strand
AGCCAATGCGAACCATCCTCCAGCGATTAACTCGTCGTTGTAGACCGTCAGGGAGTGGACGCCGCCACTCATTCCCATTCCCAAGCCGAGCGGCTGCCAGGTCGCACCATTCCAACTGGCGATCCGATCACCGGCGCCTCCAGCAGCCGTATTAAAATCCCCCCCGGCGATCAACTCGCCGTTGTAGACCGTCAGGCACCGGACCTTGAACCCGCTCATTCCGGTCAAAGACCCGAGCGGCTGCCATGTCGAGCCATTCCAGCGGGCAATAGAATTGACGACAACCCCGCCGGCCGTCGAGAAAAATCCCCCGGCGATCAAATCGCCGTTGTAGACCGCCAGGGAGTAAACAGCATCATTCATGGCCCCGCCGAGCGGCCGCCATGTCGACCCGTCCCAGCGGGCAACGCGGTTGGCGGTAACACCGCCGGCAATCGTGAAGGCGCCCCCAACTATCAACTCACTGCCCTCAACGATCAATGCTTTTACATAATAATTCAGTCCGGTACCCACTGGGTTCCAGGAGGCGCCGTCCCATCGGGCAATACGGTCGGCGGCGATTCCCCCGGCAGTCGTGAATGATCCTCCGGCTATCAACTCATTGTCATAGACCGTCAGGGCATCGACAATGCCATTCACCCCGGCACCCAGCGGTTGCCATGTCGAACCGTTCCACCTGGCTACGTGGCTGGCAAGGCCCCCGCCGGCGGTCGTGAAATTCCCGCCTGCGATTAGTTCACCATCGTATACCGTCAGGGCGTAAATCGAATTATCCATTCCCGTCCCGAGTGCCTGCCAGGCCGAACCGCTCCAGGCGGCTATTCGATTGGCCGCGCTCCCGCCGGCCGTGGTGAAGTTGCCGGCGGCGATCAATTCGTTGTCATAAATTGTCAAACACCAAACGCTATAATCAGTCCCTGAGCCGAGCGATTGCCAGACGGTACCGTTCCATCGAGCGACACCACTGGCCGCTACTCCTCCTGCGGTCGCGAAAGTTCCAGCGGCGACCAACTCGTTGTCATAAATAATCAGCGAATACACGTAGTTGTCCATCCCCGTGCCGACCGTCTGCCAGGCGGAACCGTTCCAGCGAGCTATGTAGCCGACCGCTACGCCGCCGGCGTTGGTAAAATTCCCCCCCGCTATAAGCTCCCCATCATAGACGGCGAGGGCGTAAACCCACGCATTCATCCCTGAGCCGAGCGGCTGCCATGACGAGCCATCCCAGCGGGCGATGTAGTTTGCAGTCGCGCCGCTGGCCGTCGTGAATTCGCCGCCTGCAATCAGGTCGCCGCCGTAAACGGCCAGGGCCAGGACCCAGCTATCTACACCCACGTCAGGCGCCGATACATCGTGCCAATATACATCATCGGGGTCGGACGCGGCCGCCTCCGGCCGGAACCGGGGTGCGCCGGTAGTCGGATCGAGCGTGACGTCAAGACCATCCAGATTGAGAGAACCCTCAAATCCGCTCCGACGGGCGGCCTCGAGATCAAACCGGCCATCGGGAAGGATAAATTCATTGACAGAAGTTTTTCGGGATTCATCGACCGTGGTCTGAGCCAGGGCCGAAGCTGCCAGAGCCGTCAGCAGATACAGTACTGCGGCGCAGAGCCTGAGTGTACCTAACATCGCAAAGCTCCTTCGGAAGCGCAACTCCGGATGCATCATGGCAGGCTTATCGTCGGCAGCACCGGAAGCTGCAACCGTTAGTGTTACTCCTGAATCCTTGTCCCCGAAAAGCCCGACAGGCTGATAGTAAATGACGCGAGTTTAAGGGCCTTGGGTCAGGACCCGTCAAAGGGAATATAGTCTACTATGACCAATTCTGCAACGACAAAATGGGCTCTTGTGTCCCTTTAGAGGAGCCGGGCAGGGTGGCATGGTCAAACTCGTTTGGCCATGGTATTCATCCGGGGCTGATATAAAAACCCGGCATCTTTGACTTACCCCACTTCCCCTACAATGTCAATGGTCTTTCCTCCTCCTGCCCCTTTTGTGGATTACTCTGTCAAGGAAACAAATATGCCAACGTTCAAAAAACGCAGAAACACTACAAGATCAGAGGGCCGCAAATAAAAAACGACAAAACGAACCCATTTCCCTGTATGTCTCACCGGGGTAAGCCGTTACGCGGAATTTTTGGATTTTGCCTTACATACACCCCCCACACCACCGTACCGCGTCAACCGACTTTATATGTCACCACCCAGCGCAGAAGTTTGCGATCCTCGTGGTAGTGCACTTTCCGCGAGCGGCCCGCCAGGCAGGCCCGCAACTCTTCCTCGGTCGGAAAGTTCTTGACGACGTGACACACCCGGCCGTCCGGCAGCGGCCGCTTGCTGACACGGTTGCCCTCGTCATCAATGAATGTCGAGATGAAATCAAGTTCCTTGCGATGCATCATATCCACGAAAACCACGGCCGCCCCCGGCCTGAGCCTGGCGTGCAGCCCGTCCAGGAATCCGCCGATTCTGGAGTTGGGGATATGCGACCACCAGTCGGCCGCGAAGGCCGCCTGGTATTGGCCGTCCAGCTGGTCCAGCCGGTAGGCGTCACAGACTCGAAAAGTGACCCGGTCGCTCTCGTACTTCTTCTTGCGGGCGATATCGAGGCAACTCCTGTTGACGTCCGTCGCCAGCACCGACCTGGCCCGCCGGGCCAGCACCTGCGTCCAATTGCCCGTCCCGCAGGCAATCTCCAGGACATCCCGGTCGGCCAGGAACGGCTCGACGTAACTGATCACGCTCGCCAGCTGCGCCTCCATGGTGGCGTTGTCGCGGTAGCTCATGTAGTAATCATGAAAGGGCGCGCGCTCGGCGTAGTACTCGTTCATCTGCAGAACGATGTCTTTTTTCTTTTCGCCCATACAGATACCGCGCCTGGCCCCGCCGGAACGGCCGGGGATGCACTCAGTCGGAAAACTTGTAGCCGGTGCGGCGGCGATAGTGACCGCTGATGCGGTCCATCATCTTCTCGGCGATGAACTCGCGCCGCACGGTGCAGAAATCATCGTGATAACGCGATACGATGCGATTGACTTCGTCTTCGCTGTATGACCTGTTCGGCTCAAACTGGGCCAGTATGTATTCCAGCAGGTATTTTCTTTTACTGCGCTGGGCCGGCATACTCTCGATGTGCTCGTCTTTCATGAAATTCGACACCACCTTCTGCCGGGGCGTGAGTCTGCCGTTCTTGTTGGACTGCGCCTCCAGCCATTGATGCACGGCGTGCTCCGGGATACGCCAGTCCTTGCCGATCTTGTACGCCTGGATCTCTCCCGCCTGGACTTTGCGGGTGATGACCTGGACGTTCATCTTGAGTTTTTCCGCCAGCTCCGAGGTGGTGAAGAATTCGGTGTTTTTGATTATGCCTTCCTGGTATTCCATTATTGTTACTCCTTCGTAGAATAGCCGCAAGGTACGCGATTTGAAGACAGTGTCAAATATTTTTTGATACTATACGATACATTTAGCGACTGTTCCCGGTAATCGCGATTCATATAATCGGGATTTACCGAATCTGTTGACATCTCCGGCGCAATCCGACTTATTATGCGCCGATGACCATCTTTGTCTTCATCCTGCTTTGCCTCATCTGGGGTTCCACCTGGATGGCGATCAAGCTCGGTCTGAGCGACGCCCCTCCTCTTTGGGCGGCGGGTATCAGGTTCCTGCTGGCCGTGTCAATACTCTATGCGGTCGTTTTTTCCAAAAAATACCGTCTGCCCGGCACCTTTCGCGGCTTCCTCGCACTGGGGTATCCGGGGTTGTACATGTTCGGCGCCAGCTACGCTCTGATCTATTTCGCCGAACAGCATATCAGTTCGGCCCTGACCTCGGTGCTGTTTGCCGCCTACCCCCTGATGATCGCTTTTT
>JAOUEU010000289.1 GCA_029858555.1 Candidatus Zixiibacteriota bacterium | reverse complement strand
AAGCCGGAACATGTGCGATAAATGCGGCAGGAGTATCCCCGGATAAAGATCGTCGTTCATCCGGAATGCCCGCGCGAGGTGGTCGAGTTAGCCGATGCGCACGGTTCGACCAGCTTTATCGTCAAGTTCTGTGATGAGCAGCCGCCCGGATCGGTCATCGCTATCGGCACGGAGATAAATCTTATCAATCGCATGGCCCACAGGCATCCCGACAAGAAGATAATGGAATTGTCCGGACAGACGTGCCCGGTCTGCGCCAACATGTATCGCACTACTCTGAACGACCTGGCCTACACGCTTGAGAACCTGGGCGAGATCAAACCGGTGAAAGTGCCCGAACCGGTACGCAGCGAAGCTTTGCTCGCGCTGGAAAAGATGCTGGAGATCGCCTGAGAAAACTTATACCGGCTAAACTTGACTCGTTTGGTAGACAATCGTTATATTGGAATTTTAGGGTTGGTGGTTTTGCTCAATTTGATACAAGGGGAAGCAGAAAATGGCTGTTGACGTTTTAGTCCCGCAGATGGGCGAATCCGTTCTGGAAGGAACGATTCTGGAATGGAAGGTCAAAGTCGGTGATCCCGTGAAACTCAATCAGCCGCTGGTGGAGTTGATGACCGACAAGGTCAACGTGGAGATTCCGGCCGAGGCTGAAGGCGTTTTGGCGCACCTTTTTGCGAAGGCCGGTGACGTGGTGCCGGTCGGAACTCGTATCGCAGTGATAGATGACGGTAAAGGTGACATCGAGACGGCCATGGCAGAGCCGGCGGCCGCGGTGGAAGAGCCCAAAGCGCCGCCCGGCGCAAAAGTGAAGGCGTCCGCGGCTGAGCGCCCCGCCGAAGTCAAAGCCACCGCCCCGGTCGGTGGGGGGAAGACTTCGCCCAAGGTCAAGATGCTGATTCGGCAGTATAGCCTCGACCCGGCCGCTATCACACCGACCGGCAAGGACGGTCTGGTAACTGTGGCCGATGTTATGCGCAGCGTTGAGAGCCGTGCGGTGAAGGCTGGTTTCACACTCGGGCCGATACCGCCGCCGCCCATGCCCATGCCGTCAATCAGCGCCGCCGTGCCGGAGGAGCGAGGCGAGGCGGAGCCGAAAACCCGGCAACCCCGAGTCAAGGTGGAGATACCCACCTTCGAGCCGCTGCCGGAGTTGCTGCGAGAGAGGCGCATGCCTCTGGCCGGGGTGCGCAAACTCATCGCCGAACATATGGTCAGATCGATACATACCGCCACGCATGTGACCACCTTTGAGGATATCGACATGACGGAACTGGTGAAATACCGCCGGAGCATTAAGCAGTCCTTTATAGACACCTACGGCGTGAACATCACCTATATGCCCTTTATCATTAAGGCGGCGTGCACGGCGCTCAAAGAGTTTCCGACCATCAACGCCTCGCTAACAGAGTCCGAGATAATTCTCAAGAACTATTACAATATTGGCGTGGCAGTGGCGCGGGAGGAAGGGCTGATCGTCCCGGTTATCAGAGATGCCGACAAGAAAACGATTGTGGAACTGGCCGTCGAGTTGCACCAGTTGGGCGAAAAGGCCCGCACTAACACCCTGACACCGGACGACGTCTCGGCCGGGACTTTTTCGATTACCAATGCCGGCATGTTTGGTGCCACGGCTTCCACGCCGATCATAAACCAGCCGCAGGTTGCGATTCTGGGTGTTCACGCCATTGTGAAAAAACCATGGGTGGTCGACGGCCAAATCGTTATCCGCGATATATCCTCGTTCGGTATGTCGTTTGACCACCGTTTGATTGATGGTCACACGGCGGTGCAGTTCCTGCACCGTGTTCACGGATACCTGGCCGACACGAATAAGCTGCTGTTGCAGCTGCGGTGACGATGACGGCTCCAAGTGACAAGCTCTATGGCTGGGTGCTGGAGCTTGGCCGGGTTGACTACGAAAAGTCTTTGCATTGGCAGCGGGGGCTGGTCAAACTGCGCCAGGAAGGAATGGTGAGAGATACCATTATCATGCTGGAGCATCCGCCGGTGGTCACTGTGGGTCGTGACGGCCACGAGAAAAACTTCGCCAACCTGGACATCGAACCCTTCTTTATCGAAAGAGGCGGCGATGTAACGTATCACGGTCCCGGCCAGTTGGTGGTGTACTTCGTCTTCAACCTCGCGCGGCGCGGCCGCGATATACACGTTTTTTTGGCTAACATCCAGCAGGGTATTATCGAAGCGTTAAAAGAGTTCGGCGTCGAGGCGGCGATGGGGGATGAGCATACCGGCGTGTGGGTGGCCGGCAAAAAAATCGCGTCCATCGGGGTAGCCGTGAAAAGCTGGATTACTTTCCATGGAGCTGCCATCAACCTGAACACGCGCCTGAGTGATTTTGATGATATCCAGCCGTGCGGGCTCGATGCCGGGACTATGACCAGTCTTCGGAAGGTTCTGGGCGCGAGCGTCGACGAGAACGGGTTTCGGCAGGTGCTGCTGGGCAAGTACGGGACCGTGTTCAACACGCAATTCGACCCTGTCACGCTGGAGTTTCTCGCCGAGGATATCGAATCGCAGGCGGGTGGCAACGTCATATAGGAAAGTCGGTGAGGCTGGTTTAAGGGCTTTGGAGAGAATGCAGATGGAACTGAAAGGTAAGGTTGCCTTTATATCAGGAGGGACCAGGGGAATCGGTCTCGCGATAGCAGAGATACTGGCCCGAAGGGGCGCGAATATTGTCTTGAATTATTTCCGCAGTCGCCAGAATGCAAAGGAGGCGGTGGCCAAAATCGAAGGTTACGGCGTGGAGTGCTATGCCCATCGGGCCAATATGGGGAACCACGACCAGTTGCCGTCCATTTTTGACGGTATCAGGGAACGGTTCGGGAAACTGGATATTCTGATATCAAACGCCGCCCTGGGTCTGTACACGCGGATGCTCGACATCGACGATAAGGCCTGGGATTTGTCCATGCATACCAACGCCCGCGCCTTTCTGCATTGTATTCAACTGGGGGCGCCGATAATGCCCGACCACAGCCGCATCGTCACCCTCTCCTCGCTGGGCTCCATCAGGTACATTCCCGGCTACGCGTCCATCGGGGTTTCCAAGGCTGCGATTGAGAATATTGTCAAATACGCCGCGATTGAGCTGGCTCAGCGGCACATCACTGTCAATTGCGTGTCCGGCGGATTTATAGATACCAGCGCCCTCAAAGTTTTCCCCAATTACCAGAAGATGCTGGATGAAGTCTCGGAACGAACGCCGTTCAAGCGTGTCGGCAAGCCGGAAGAAGTTGCCGAGGTAGTCGCTTTTCTGGCCAGTCCGGCCGCGAGCTGGATTACCGGGCAGACGGTGATCGTGGACGGGGGATATTCCCTGATGTAGACGGGCCCCTGGCCGTCTCGCAAATGACCAAGTCCTGCTTCAAGAGAAAGCGCAGACCCTCACTTGGCGCGAAGGGCGTTGACTATCCTGAACCGGGATGCCCTGACGGCCGGCAGGAAGCCGCCCACAATACCCATAAGAACGGCAAACAGCAGGGCCCCGCCGACGATGTTCCATGAGATCTCAAAGGAAAAAGCCAGTTCGGCGAATGTATTCCAGTTGGTCGTGGAGACCTCGACAAACCTGAGCAGTGAGGCTGTCAGCAGACCCAGCAATCCGCCGATGATCGAGATGATCACGGCTTCCAACAGAAATGCCGACAGAACCTTTGTCCGGCTGAAACCGAGAGCTCGCAGCGTACCGATTTCGATAGTACGGTTGGCGACCGACGAATACATGGTAATCATCGCCCCCACTACCGCCCCCAGAGAAAATATTATGCTGACGGCAATGCCCATAACGCTGATAAAGAGACTGGTGAAGCGGGATTGCTCCAGATAATACTCTCTCTCAGGCATAATCTCGACGGTC
>JAOUEU010000288.1 GCA_029858555.1 Candidatus Zixiibacteriota bacterium | reverse complement strand
CCGATGGCAGGGAAATTGTCCGGGGCGACGGCTTCGCAATATACGACAATGACCGGTGGCTCGGATTTGAATTGGGAGCAGGCGGCGGGGCGGCACCCTCCGGCAGCGTCCTGTTCGGCGAGGACCCGGGTTTGCAGAGTGGCAAATCGCTGCTCTTTGAAGAGCATTACCGCGGAGCCGAGAATCCGGGGGGGCACCGATTCGGCATCCGTGCCGATCAGAACGAAGCGGGTCTTTATGACTATGCCTCAAATCATCTAGTCGCCAAGTATATCCGGGGTCTGATGCCCTCTGACGAGTATCTGGACGAGGAGGGCAACACCATCTGCGTCAAAGTCCGAAAGGAATTGGTGGGTCCGAATATGCCCACGCAGAAAAACGTGAAATGGCTGCCTCTTTAGGGGTTGATACGAGACTCACATGGACGCACTGTCGGTTGTTCTGATCGCCTTGATTGTCCTGAACTCGCTTCTGCTGGTCTGGCTGCTGGCGGGCCTGAAGCGTTGGTGGGAGCGTGAGCGGGATCCGCAGCTCGACTCTGCCTTGCAACATCTGAAAGTCGAACTGATAAATCAGCAGATGGCAGGACTGGTCTCACTAAGGGAATCCCTCGATTCCGCCAACAGGATCGTAAACGAGCGTCTGGCGGAGGGCAACACGGCGCTCGACCGGCGCATGGCCGTCTTTGCGGAAATAGAAAATAAACTCGGGCAACTGGCCACTCAGGCTGAAAACATCGAAAATATCGGCAAGAATATTCAGTCGCTGTCGGATTTGCTGAAGCCGCCGAAAGTACGGGGCGGCCTGGGTGAAATACTGCTGGAGAACCTTCTCTCGCAAATCCTCCCGTCAGCGCTCTACCAGACCCAGTACCGCTATGCCGGGGGTCAGAGAGTCGACGCCGTGATCAGAGTCGGGGACATGTTGCTGCCGGTGGACTCCAAGTTCCCCCTGGAGTCGTTCCAGCGGTATCTGCAGGACGGCGATCAGACGTCTCGACGTGAACTGGACCAGGCTTTCAGAAAGCACATCGATGATATCAGCGGTAAGTACATCCGCCCCGACGAAGGCACAGCCGATATCGCCATCATGTACATTCCCTCCGAAGCCGTCTATTATCAGTTTGTTTCCCGCCAGGACAACGAGGGGTTGGAGTACGCCATGGCCAGTAAGGTAATTCCGTCTTCACCGGGGCATCTCTATGCCTTCCTGGCCTCACTCTCGGCGCTCTACAGGCAGATCGGACTTTCCAGCGACAGCCGCCGCCTGCTGGACGGACTGGACAACTTGGCCGAGGCTCTCTCGCGCCTGGACCACCTTCACGAGCGCCTGGAAGGGTCCTTGCGGTCGATGACAGCCAGTCTGAGCAGGGCCCGCGAGGAATCCAAAATCATGGCCTTTCAACTTGACCGCCTTCAGGAACCGTCCGCCGATACCGGTGTTGGAGAGAAAAAGGAAGACCGGGGCGAGTTTTCTGCATCAGATTGACCCGCAGCATCAGTCAGCCGAGCCCGGATAAAAGCCCGCTTCCCAGGGCGTCGAAGAGTATCCCGGTCGGCCCGAAGCCTTTTCACTGAACGGGAATTATGAAAGTAAAAGAATACGACCTCGTGGTAATCGGTTCCGGCCCCGCCGGAGAAAAAGCGGCCATCGAGGCTTCGATGATGCGCAAATCAACGGCCATCGTCGAGCGCAAATCGGTCCAGGGCGGAGTTTGCATTCATACCGGAACCATACCTTCCAAGACTCTTCGGGAGACCGTCATGTATGTCTCGGGTCTGAGGCAGCGGTCGGTGTACGGCCTGATGGGGGGGGTGCGCCAGAACGTCTCCGTGCGGGAACTCATGTATCGCAAGGATCAGGTTATTCAGCAGGAACTTGACATTATCCAGGAAAACATGGCCAGGCACCGGATTGAAGTAATTCATGGTACCGGTTCCATCGTTGACATCAACACCGTGATAGTAACTGATGACACCGGCAATAAGCGCCAGTTGAAAGCTTCAGTGATAATCATATCGACCGGCACCAAGCCGCATCGTCCGGAGCACATTGCTTTTGACGACAAATACATTTACGACGGTGAATCCATACTGAATCTCGATGTTCTTCCCCGGACGCTTACCATTGTCGGAGGCGGTGTCATTGGTTGCGAGTACGCTTCTATTTTCGGCCACATCGGCGTCAAGGTCACGATCGTCGATGACCGCGAGCGGCTGCTGTCATTTCTGGATCACGAAATCGCCGATGCCCTGACATACCTGATGCGCAAGTATCGTATCACGCTCGTGCTGGGCGACGGCGCGAAGGAGGTACACCGAGACAACAACCAGGTCGTTACGGTAACCAGAAGCGGCCGCAAGGTCGTCTCCGATCGCCTGCTGTATGCGGCCGGTCGCACCGGCAACACGGAGTACATCGGGCTTGACACGGTCGGCATCGAGACAGACGCTCGAGGTCTTATCAAGGTCGACGAACTCTACCGCACGGCGGTGCCGAACATATACGCCGTGGGGGACGTGATCGGATTCCCGTCGCTGGCTTCGATTTCCATGGACCAGGGCCGTCTGGCTGCCATCCATGCCTTCAAGAAGGGTGATACTTCGTGTATCAACAACCTCCTTCCCATAGGCATTTACACCATCCCGGAAGTTTCCATGGTCGGTGAGACCGAGGAGACATTATCCGCGGCCGGCCAGGAGTACGAAATCGGAATCGCGCACTATTTTGAACTCGCGCGCGGGCAGATAATCAATGACCACGACGGACTGCTCAAACTCATTTTTGACCCGGGTTCGCGGAGACTTCTCGGAGTACACATAGTGGGGGAAAGGGCAACCGAGTTGGTTCATATCGGCCAGGCCGTCATGACCCTTGGCGGCACCCTGCATTACTTCGTCGATACGGTGTTCAACTACCCTACTCTTACAGAGGCTTATAAGGTGGCCGCGCTGGATGGGTTTGCCCGGATGCGCAGCCGGGGCTAAGGAGTTTGACTCTGACCAATCTGGTCCCTGAGACGCTGCAAGCGCTCCGGTATATGGTACCGGGTCGCCTCGGCGGTGTCCCTGCTAATGAAAACCTCGTAGTAATAGACCGCCCCGGGCAGGTTGTTCTTGTCCTCCTCGACAAAACCCTTGATCAAGTATGGGTACGACAGGCTGGAATCCGTATCAAGCAACGTCCGGGCGAGACTGTCGGCCGCCGACATCGAACCGGCCAGGTAAAGCGCGATCATCCTGTCCGTAAGCACATCGACGTCACCCGGATATAGTTCCAGCACATGCTCAACCGTCCTCAGAGCCTCGCTGAGGTCCCCGGTGTTTCTGTAAAACGCATAAAGGTTCATGAGATGCTGCTTCTGGTGCGGTTCGAGGGCCAGACACTCGTCTATGTGGTCTTTGGCTTTGCCGTTCAGGCCCTGCTGCAGTTGCAGCTCGGCCAGAGAAGCTTTGGGTTCCGACCAGTAAGGATACCGGACTGTCAGGCGATAGAGTTCTCTCATGGCCTCGTCCTTGTCACCGGTGCGGGTCAACCGCTTGACACCGCTGAAAAGGAGATAATCAGGAGACTTTACGGGCAGTTTCCATTCCCAGGTGTTCGCCTTGTCGAAGTTTTTCTTGTAGAAATAGGCGTCACGAAAGGCCAGGCACCCCTCGCGGTAGAAGGTGTTATCCTGCTCGAGATAATCAGTGACATATCCCTCGGCCCGGTCTATTCTCGTGTAGACCGGAAGGTAACTTAAAGGCAGCATCAACGATACAACCGCCGTCAGTATCAGAAGCTTGCCGGTCCCTCTTTCCTTGGAATCAAGACCGGATATCAACACGCCCAGCAGAACTGCCAGAGGTGTCAGGAAAGCCACCAGCCGCGGGAAATCGAGGACGACCGAATGGAGCGGG
>JAOUEU010000287.1 GCA_029858555.1 Candidatus Zixiibacteriota bacterium | reverse complement strand
TGGCCGAGGTTTCCAGCAGCTTGAACTCCAGGACAGCCATCTGACCCATCAAGTCCTCAGCGCGTTCGGCGTCGGTGTAGCCGGGGAGGTCGACGACGATGCGGTCATTGCCCTGCTTGAGGATGACCGGTTCGGCGACACCCAGACCGTCCACACGGTTGCGGATAATCTGCATGGCGCGATCGACAGCCTCGGAGCGGCTGCCTTCGTCAAGTTCCTCCATTTTGACTCTCAGGACCGAGTGAATTCCTCCCTGGAGGTCGAGTCCCAGGCGGATGGATTTCTGCTGCAGTTCCAGAAGCGCCCCGGGCTCTGTTTCACCCAGGGCCATTTTGTCGGCATCGCTCATTGTCCACAGTTTGAAAGTGTTCCAGAAGGCCACAAGGCCCAGGATGACAAGAACCACTGTAACAATGATACGCCAATTGTGTTTGGACATGAAAATCCCTTTCTATACAATAAACAGATAGATAGTATTTTTCTGATTGGACCGGCCCTATAAAGCGGCCGGACAGAGAGAGCCCGACGGCTTAGCTGGTGCCGGAGGGGTGGGTGCCGAGCAGGGTGAACTGGCGGCACAGGCCCGATGAGACCAGGCTGGTAGAAGCAAGGATGGTCGAGCCGGTTCCAGGGGGAATGGTCGAAGCGACAGTGATGACCGCATTTCGGGAAACCAGGCGGAAGCGGTCTTCGGAATTATTGCACTTCGGCAGGGCCGCCTGCAGGTATGCGGGCTGCTCGGTATTAGGTTTGCCGTCGGGGGTCATCTCGTCCTGCACTTCGTCCGGTGCCGGTGGGCCGGGCAGAATTCGGGCCGAAACGGGGGCTTCGGCAGGCGATTGCAGGAACTGCTCGTAGACGGAGAACAGTCTTTGTGCCGAGCCGGCTCCGGAGATAATCAGCGCGAGAGCAGTCAGGGCGACGCCGGCAATCTTTGCGGCGGCAAGAGTCTTTCGCAGGACTTTTTTCATAGTTGAGTGAGTCGAATATACATTTTAAATCGGTATTGTCAATGTGATTCTTGAATCGGCCGGTTGACAGCGCCGGGCCGAAGTGATAATATAAGTTGTTTTTAAACAGAGAGCTAAGGGATTCACGCGATCCCGAATCAACGGCCAATCACGGAGTTGACTATGAGTTTAACATGGAGTTGTTGCCGTGGGCGGATGAGGTGCCTGGTGGTGATGCTGGCGGTCATTTGCCCGGTGTCTGCTCGTGCCGCAGACCATTCGTACCGGCTTGCCAACGGTATGGAGGTAATTCTCAAGGAAAACCACAGTTCCTCGATGGTGGCCAGTATGATTTTTGTCAAATCCGGCAGCAAGTACGAGGGCCGTTTTGAAAACGGTCTGACTCATTTTCTGGAACATCTCTTGTTTGACGGTACGACTCATCTGAGCCGAGAGGAACTGGATGGCTCAATCAACGGATTGGGCGGCTATATCAACGCCTTTACCCGCAAGGACTTGACGGCCTACCTGGTGCTTCTGCCGCGCCAATACATCAACTACGGCCTGACGGTGCAGGCGGATATGCTTTTCAACTCGGTTTTTCCCGAAGACGAACTGGCGAAAGAGCGAAAGGTGGTCGTCGAGGAGATCAAGCGCGACGCCGATGCGCCCGGTTCGGCCGCCGAGGCCTTTTTCACAGCCAAAGCCTACGGGGGGACGCCTTACGGGCGGCCGGTGCTGGGTTACCAGTCATTTGTCGAGAACATCCCGCGAGACGCTATAATACATTACTGGAAGGCCAATTATACGCCGGCCCGGATGATGCTGCTGGTAATCGGAGACTTTTCCGCCGACAGCATGACGGCCAAAATCGACAGCATTTTCGGCGGCATCAGCAACCCCAAACCTGCCGTCGACACCCCCGGTCAGCCGCCGATAGTGGCATCGCGAACGGTCACGGAGGTGCCTGAATTTGAGGCCGGCCTGACGGGTCAGGCCCGCTTTGACACGGTGGCGGCGGTGACATCTACCTATGTGAACATCTCGGTCGAGGCTCCGGCCGTCGGCGATGCCGATTACTTTGCGTTTGATATACTGAGCCAGTACCTGGCGATGGCGGCCGTCTCGCCACTGCTTAAAGCTCTGACCGAAGGCAGCGATCCGCTGGCCAGTGAGGCGGCTGTACAGCTGGTTCCATACGAGGAATTTACGCGGCTGGAGATATCGGCGATTACCGAACGACCCGAGAGGGCCGACCGGATTTACAGCACTGTTGTCGACATCCTTAGCGGCCTGTCCGCCCACGCCGCATCGCCGGAGGCAATAGAGGGCATCAAGATTACAAACAAATGCGAGCAGATTTATAATGCCGAGAAGCTGCATTATTACGGATTCATCATCTCACCGCTGATAATGGCCGGGGGCTGGGATTTCATCCAGAGCTACAGCGGCAGCCTTGACGCCGTACAGTGGTCGGACTGCCGGGCGGCGGCGGAGCGGTGGCTGGATAAGCCGGAATTTGTAGCTACGGTGGTGCGTCCGGCGGCGGAAGGCGGCAGCCCGGCGTTTGAAGCGTCGGCAATCACGGCGGAAGAGGTCACAGGTCATTTTGACTCCACCGTCTTTGTTCCGTATAACCTCAGCCAGGGTATCGCGCTGAACTTTCCGGTAACGGACTCAATCAGTTTCGAGTTGACCGACGAGGCCCGCTACCACCAGGAAACGCTGACTAACGGGCTGACGATAATAGTCAAATCGAGCCCTTACAGCGGCGTTTTTGCCATGAATGTTCTGGGCAGGAACCGCTCGGCGAACGAGACCGCGACGAGCGCCGGCATCACCGATTTTGTCAACCGGTGCATCGAGAAGGGCACCGTCACCCGGGACGCCCGGCAGCTTTCGAGCGACCTGGCGAGAATCGGCGCCAACGTGACGTTGTACGATAATCCCTGGATTCCTTATGACGACCGGTATACCACGCCCAGCTTTTCGTTTATGAAGTTCGAGACAATCGACGAGTTCGCCGAGAAGGGTTTCTATCTCTTTTCAGAAATGCTGCTGGACCCGGCCTTTGACTCAGTCGAGGTGGAAAACGTGCGCCAGTCGATGCTGGCAACACTGGGTCGTGATGCCACGTCGCCGCCTAAGGTGTCCCGGCGGTTGTTTTACGAGACACTCTTTGAAGGAAAAGCTTTTGCCAGGCCGGAGATGGGTTCGCCGGAAAGTATCAGTGCCATCACGCGCGCGGATCTCAAGGAGCACCACCGCCGTTATTACTCGCCCGAGAACATGATCATCGCCATTGCCACCAGCCGCAGTATTCCGGAAGTCATGGAGTGGGTCGATCACCGGCTGGGGCGCCTGGGCCAAGTCGGGTATGAAACGGCAGTTGCCGAAGAGCCGGATCGGGTCGCAGTGACGCGAACCGCGCACAAAGACCTAGAAAAAGAGCAGATCAATATTTACCTGGGAGGCAAGCTTCCGGGCGCCACCGACGGCGAGTATGCCTCGATAGCCGTGGCTGCCCGAATACTGTCGGAACGGCTCTACCTGAACCTTCGGGAAAAGCAGGGCCTGGCGTATACAATCGGAGCCGGAATCGATTTCGACCGGGAGTTCGGCTGGTACCACTGCAGTATGGGCACCGGTGCGGCCAATTACCAGACCGCCCTGGACGGTATTCTTCTGCAGATAGACAAGCTGAAGCTGGATGGTCCCAGCCAGGAAGAGGTGGAGCGTGCCCGCAACCAGACCTGGGGGCGGCTGATGAGCGCCAAGTTATCTTTGATAAATCAGGCCTTTTATCTCTGTCAGGATGTTTTTCTGGGCCGCGGTCTGGGGTTCGACCAGCGGCTGTTGAGCGGTCTGGAGGCAGTGACGGTCGAATCGGTCAGGCGGGTTTGTTCGCTCTATTTCCGAACGGACGCTTACGTTTTGGCGACGGCCGGAAAAAT
>JAOUEU010000286.1 GCA_029858555.1 Candidatus Zixiibacteriota bacterium | reverse complement strand
GACTCTATCGAGGCATCACCCATTCTCTCTGTGACATCAGTTTCGAGGACCACCGCCCCCTCTACGACTGGTTTCTCGACCAGCTCGGCGTCCACCACCCGCAACAGATCGAGTTCGCCCGCCTCAACATCACCTACACCATCCTCAGCAAACGCCGACTCATTCAACTGGTGAATGAAAACCACGTCTCCGGCTGGGATGACCCCCGCATGCCCACTCTTTCAGGCCTGCGCCGACGCGGCTACACGCCCGAATCCATCCGTGACTTCGCCGAACGCGCCGGTGTCGCCCGCAAACGCGGCAGTGTCGCCGATATTGCCATGCTCGAGCATTGCCTCCGGGAAGACCTCAACCTCCACGCCCCCCGGGTCATGGCTGTCCTGCGTCCGCTCAAAGTCATCATCGACAATTATCCCGAGGACGAGGTCGAACAGCTTGAAGCTGTTAACAACCCCGAAGATGAATCCATGGGCACGCGTACTATTCCCTTCTCCCGGGTCATCTACATCGACCGCGAGGACTTCCGCGAGGACCCGCCCGGGAAATTCTTTCGCCTCGCGCCCGGCCGCGAGGTCCGGCTCAAACACGCTTATTTCATAAAATGCGAAAGGGTCGTCAAAGATGACAAAACCGGCGAGATAACCGAACTGCATTGCACCTACGATCCCGCCTCGCGCGGCGGCGCCTCACCCGACGGCCGCAAAGTCAAAGGCACCCTCCACTGGGTCTCCGCCGAACATGCCATCGACGCCGATATACGCCTCTACGACCACCTCTTCACCCGGGAAAATCCCGACGACGTCCCCGAGGGCGAAGACTTCAAAACCAATCTCAACCCTGACTCCCTTGAAGTCCTTACCGGCTGCAAACTGGAACCCTCCCTCAAGAACGCCCCTCCGGAAAGTCGCTTCCAGTTCCTCCGTCACGGCTATTTCTGTGTTGACAACGTCGACTCCACTCCCGACAAACTCGTCTTCAATCGCACCGTCGGTCTTCGCGACACCTGGGCCAAAATTGAAAAAGCACAGGAAAACGTATAGCCCCCGGAACGACATCTGCGAACACATTCCGCAATAAGGAGGGTCACGTGAGTGCCTTTTGCAGAGTCCGATATGCGCCAATCGCAGCAGCCGCGATTCTTATCATAGCTTCTTTCCTCGCCTGTTCGAATACTGACTGCAAGCCCGAACCAACCTCGCCCCTTGCCAACGAATCGGTCCTGATTCCCGCCGGCGAGTTTGTCATGGGTATCGCCGACGATAACGCCGACAATCCCCCGCACAAAGTCGTTATCGATTCGTTCTACATCGACAAATACGAAGTCACCAACGCCCGGTACCTGCAATTCTGTACCGAGACCGACCGCAAACCGCCGGAGTTCTGGGGCATGGATGAATTTCACTGCGGCGAAACTTTCCCCAACCACCCTGTCGTTGGGGTAAGCTGGTCCGGGGCCAGGGCCTTCGCCGAGTGGGCCGGCCAACGACTGCCGACCGAAGCCGAGTGGGAATACGCCGCCCGTGGCGCCCTGGAAGGCATGAAATACCCGCACGGCGACGAGGTGGATTCCACTCTGGCGAATTATTCCATCAAAGGCGTCGGCAAAGGCACCATACCCGTCGGAAGCTACCCCCCTAACGCTTACGGCCTGCATGACATGATGGGCAACGTTGTCGAATGGGTCGCCGATTGGTATGACAAAGATTACTATAACAACAGTCCGGAGCGAAACCCGCCCGGCCCGGACGACGGTCGCTTCAAAGTCATTCGCGGCGGCGGCTGGCACTCCGGACCCTACTGCTGCCGTGTCTGCTTCCGCAACGCCCTGCCCGGCAACTGGGTCGATTTCAATGTCGGCTTCCGCTGTGCCCAAGACCTGCACCCGGCCGAGGCTGACTCCGCTCAATACCCGCTACTACCGGATATAAAAGCGCGCGGCGGACGTGTCGGTGCGCCACCTTTTGGAATTGTACTGGGTTTGTCCGCCACGCCCTCTGGGGTTACTCGGTCGGCACACGCCCCCTTTGCGCCGACCGGCAACCCGCCCGTTGCAGCATCGTTAAAACGGGTTAATTTATTCCATACCTGTGGCCGTATTTCGCCACCACGTAGTCTATGTCCTTGTCGCCCCTTCCCGACAGGTTGACCAGGATTGTTTTGCCCACCTCCAGTTGCGAGGCCAGTTTCACGGCATACGCCACCGCGTGCGCGCTCTCGAGTGCGGGAATTATCCCCTCCTCCCGCGACAGCATGAAAAACGCATCCAGCGCCTCGGTATCGTTGATCGTCTCGTATTGCACCCGGCCGATATCCTTCAAATAACTGTGCTGCGGCCCCACTCCCGGATAATCCAGCCCCGAAGCAATCGAATACACCGGCAGCGGCATCCCCTTCTCGTCCTGCAGCACGTAGCACTTGAACCCGTGAATCATCCCCGGCGTCCCCAGCGTCAGCGTCGCCGCGTGCTCACCTGTCTTGAAACTCAACCCCGACGGCTCGACCCCGTAGATATTTATTTCCTCGTCGTTCAAAAACGCCGTGAACAGCCCGATCGCGTTCGACCCTCCCCCCACGCACGCCACGAGGTTATCCGGAAGCTTCCCCGTCATCTGCTGGAACTGCTCTCTGGCCTCCTCGCCGACCACCTGCTGAAAATCCCGCACCATCATCGGAAACGGGTGCGGTCCCACCACCGACCCGATCGCGTAGAACTGCGTCACCGGGTCCTGCACGTACGCCAGAAATGCCGCGTCAACGGCCTCTTTGAGCGTCCTCAGCCCGTCACCCACTGGGATCACGTTCGCCCCCAGGATTTTCATCCGAATTACGTTCGGATGTTCCTTCTCGCAGTCGACTTCCCCCATGTAGATATCGCACTCCAGCCCCAGCAGGGCCGCCGCCGTCGCCAGCGCCACCCCGTGCTGACCCGCCCCGGTCTCGGCGATGAGCTTTTTCTTGCCCATCTTTTTGGCCAGCAGCGCCTCGCCCAGGCAGTGGTTTATCTTGTGCGCTCCGGTGTGGTTCAAATCTTCCCGCTTGAAATATATCTGCCCCCCGCCGACGGCGGCCGAGAGCTTTTTCGCATGAAATACCGGGCTGGGCCGCCCCACGTAATGCCGGTACAAGTCGGCCAGTTCCTGCCGAAACCCCTCCTCTTCTCTGAGCTGGTAATACGCCCGGGTGATCTCTTCCAGGATAGGAATTAACGGCTCCGGGACAAACCGTCCCCCGAACTGCCCAAAATACCCGTCATTGTCGGGTGTGTTCTCTAAGTGATTTACCGTATGCATCTTTCATTCCTGTTTTCGTCTCTAATAGCCGCTTCGTTACGGACCCACGGTCTTTCAGGACCTTGGAGCCTCTGGTGATTTTGCACAGGCTGATCCCCAGGTCATCGGCGATTTCTCGCTGGGGAACGCCCTCGTGGAGCATGGTCATCAGACGCCATCGAAGCGCCACGTCCTGGATTTCTGCAGGAGTGAAGATCTCACTGAAGAATTTCTTCATCGTCGTAAGGTCATCGATTTCGCAGCATACCTCGACGACCTCCCTTGCCGACGATGAACAGCCTTTCCCTTTGTTTCTATGCATAGAAACAACTTAACCAAAACCCGACAAATGTCAAGCCCTTTTTTCGACTATCAATGGTTTTTTTTGCGACTTGCCTACCGGCGGCCCTCTTCGTCTGTCATTGCGAGGAGCGCAGCGACGTGGCAATCTCATATCGCCCACGGGTGGCATGGTCGAACTTGTTTGGCCATGGCCTTTGGCTCGGGTGCCCCGCCGCTCGGGGCTTGTTGAAAAAGTTGTTGTGTTTGAGGGATGGGGATTAATTCTTGGGGGTATGCAATCACGACGTCAGCAGAATCAGGGACGGCTGGTCCTCGTTCCGCCGCTGGATCAGATGGTACCG
>JAOUEU010000285.1 GCA_029858555.1 Candidatus Zixiibacteriota bacterium | reverse complement strand
CCATGCGCAGCAGATGCTCCTTGAGGTCTTCATTATTCTCGATGGGCGTCTCGTTATCCGGAGTCTGTTTGTGCTTGTCAATAATCAGGGCGGCCAGTCCGGCCACGAAGGGTGTTGCCATCGAGGTACCGCTCAGAATATCGAAGCCGCCGTCAAGATAGGTGGAGAAGATTTCCGACCCGGGCGCCAGGAAATCCACCTCGCCGCCCCGTGACGAAAACCCCGAGACATTTCCATTCCAGTCATGCGAGGCGACGGTGATGACACTGCCGTACCGGCCCGGATAGCCGATGCTGTTCTGGTAAAGCGAGCCGGAATTGCCCGCCGCACAGATGACGTGAGTCCCCTTGGCCAGCGCCTGATGGATGGCGACAAAAATCTGACCAGCGGAGCCGAACCCTCCCAGCGACATCGAGATGATATCCGCCTTCTGGTCGACGGCCCAGTTGATGCCGTTTACAATCCAGTCTATCTGCCCGGAGCCCTCGTTGTTGAGGACTTTCCCGATCAGTAGATCCGCCTCGGGAGCGACACCGACAAATCCGAAGTTGTTCAGCCGGGCGGCAATGATACCGGCGCAGTGAGTCCCGTGACCGTTCTGATCTTCGACACCATCACCGGTGAAGTCCGCGGTGCCGACAATGGCCTCTGCCAGATCGGGGTGGTCAGTGTCCACGCCGGTGTCCAGAACAGCCACGCGCACGCCCTTGCCACGGAACTTGAACCAGATAGGCACAATATGCAGCAGCTTCTTGGCCCAGGAAATCCTGTCCCCTTCGGTGGGCGCCATGGCCCTGGCTTCACTTTCGGTCATCGTACGGTGGACCGTGACAGGCGGCAGCCCGAAGGGCAATTTGTCGGTTTTGATGTTTTTGAGCAGCATAAGCCCACTCCCTCCTTAAAAGATATCGATTAAGATGTTCGAAGGATGGTAAAACGCAGCTGACAGTTTACCCTATCAGCAGCATACGGAGAGTCACTGCCAGAATGTGGCAGTAGAGGCTACAAAAAATATAAACTTTGTGCTGTTTTGTCTGTTCCCCGCGTCCCTGCGGGAGGCTGTCAGGGGCTGCCCGCAAGCGGTTATAGCTTTGAAGCCTCGGATTGGATGGTTTCCCAGGCGGTGTCGATATCCTTCTGTTCGACCTGCGTCTGTCCCACGCACAAACGCAACACGTAGGCGCCGTTGAGCTTGGTATGGGTCACGTACATTTTGCCGGTGCTGTTGACCGCTTCCAGCAGGCGTTCGTTCAGGCTGTCAAGTACGTTGTCGGACGTCCCTCGCGGATGGTAGCGAAAACACAGGAGGTTGAGCGGCACAGGCGCCATGAGTTCGAACTGCTCCGAGGTTTCGATCCGCCTGACCAGATCCTGAGCCAGGTCAAGATGTTTTCGAATCAAGGCCTGAAGGCCGCTGACTCCATAAGAGCGAATAACGAACCAGAGTTTGAGCGCCCGGAAGCGGCGCCCGAGTTGAATGCCCCAGTCGCGATAATTGTTGACGCGGTCATCTTCGGGTGTTTTGAGGTACTCCGGCATGATTTCAAACGTCCGGACCAGGGCCTCTTTGTCTTTTATGAAGTAAGCCGAGCAGTCGAAGTTGGTGAACATCCACTTGTGGGGGTTAAAAACAAAAGTGTCGGCCATCTCAACGCCGTCGCTCATCCAGCGCAACTCTGGAAGCAGCAGGGCCGTCCCGGCATAGGCGGCGTCGACATGCAGCCAGGTATCGTGTTCGCGGCAGATGCGGGCGATTTCCCGCAGGGGATCAATGGCGGTGGAGCCGGTAGTGCCAACGGTGGCCACGGCGCAAAGAGGAAGGACACCGCCGTCGAGATCACGGCGGATGGCTTCGGCAAGGGCCCCCGGCAGCATCGCGAATTTTTCATCGACCGGGATCTTTCTGAGGCTGTCTCGGCCCAGCCCGGCGATTTTGACTGCCTTTTCGATAGAAGAGTGCGTCTCGGTCGAGCAGTACACGGCATACGGTGGTGCACCGGTAAGGCCGCGCCGGTTGGTTTCGTAGTTGGTTTTCCTCTCCCGCGCGGTCAAGATCGAGCAAAGGGTGGCGGTTGACGCCGTGTCCTGGATGACACCGGAAAACTCCTCGGGCAGACCGATCATCTGCCCCAGCCACTGCATGACTCTTTCTTCGAGTTCGGCGGCGGCCGGGGACGTCTGCCAGACCATGCACTGCGCCCCGAGAGTCGCCATGAGCATCTCGGCCAGAACCGACGGCGGACTGCTGTTGGCCGGGAAGTAAGCGAAGAACGAGGGGTGTTGCCAGTGTGTCATTCCCGGCAGGATAATCCTGGTGAAATCTTCGACAATGGTCTCGAACGGCTCACCGTCGACGGGTGGTTTCGCCGGGAGCCGGTTTATGATGTCCTTTGGCTTAACCTGCGACCTGACGGCATAATTTCTGGCGTTTTCGATATAGTCGGCCATCCAGTCGACAAGGTCATGAGCATGTGTTCGGAATTCCTCTGGCTTCATACGTCAACCTCTACGAAGATAGTCTTTTCAATTCTCCTGAATCGGCCGTACCCGGGCGACGACCGGATGGTGGACGGCATTATGCTGGCAAAATAGCCGGTTATCGCTGTCCAGTCCATTTTTTTTTGTGTGGGGTGCCAGCCGGTGGTGATGCTTCGACTAGACATGGTTGCGAAGCATCAACTCCCTGGGGTGGGGGTTGAGATAGACCTGGTTGCGGACATATTCAACGTCGAATTTGTTAACGTAATGCCGGAGGAGCGTAATGGGGACAATCAATGGCACCAGTCCATTCCGGTAATCTTCGATGACATTCAGGATGTCCAGCTTCTCACCGGGTCCCAGGCTCTTCTTGAAGAACCCGAAAATATGCTGGAGGACGTTGACATTCTTTCTGGTGGTTGTCCTGAAAGTGAGAGCTTCCATAAACAGCGCTGTGTACTTTTCGCGCAGCGCGGAAGGCGAGCAGGCCTTGGCGGCCGCCACCAGTTGCCCGAGTTCCCGGTAATGTTTGGGACTGTGGGCCAGCAGGAGATACTTCTGAGCGGCATGGAATTTCACCAGGGCACCCCGCGAGTAATCGCCCGCAAAAAGATTCTGCAGGCGGTGCCAGGCGAAGACGCGGACAATAAAGTTTTCCCTCAAGCAGTGGTCGTTGAGTCGTCCTTCTTCCTCGACAGGAAGAAGCGAGTGCTGTCCTATGAGAGCAGCGGCGAACAGGCCCACCCCCTTTTTGTCCGGCATGCCGGTTTTGCCGTAAACCCTGACCCGGGCCAGGCCGCAACTGGGCGAGTCCTTTTTCAGGATGTATCCGCTCAGGTTGCTCAGGTCGCGGCGGCGGACGCGTTTTTCGGCATACCTGTTCATGCGTTCGGTCCAGTCCTGGCCGGTCTTATTGCCCACCATCCGGGGCGTCTCGACGTTCCCTTCCAGCCGGACGGACTCACGGGGAACACCCATGCCGACCTCCACTTCGGGGCAGACCGGCACAAATTGAAAGTACTGCCCCAGAATGTCGGTGATGTAGCGGTCTCGTTTGTGGCCGGCGTCAAACCGTACTTTCTGACCCAGCAGGCAGGTGCTGATGCCGACCTTTATGGGCGCATCGGGCGCTTTTTTCATTCGGTGCCTCCCTGTTTTTCACGCTGCGGCAACTCCGCTGGCCCTGCCGCCGACCCGGCAGCTCGAGCCAGACGTCCAATAGCCCTGCTGGTTCCCCGAAAGACCAGAGTATGCAGGGGGTAAATGCCATACCAATATGCCAATCCTTTCAGACCCCTGGGGTAATACCGAGCTGTCTGAATAAGGCGGCTGGTGCCATGTTCGTCAGGTATCACTTCAAATTCCAGCCAGCCCTCGCCCCAGAGGTTCATTTCCGCATGAAGGAGCAGCTTTCGATGCGGTATGTAGTCGTCGACGCGCC
>JAOUEU010000048.1 GCA_029858555.1 Candidatus Zixiibacteriota bacterium | reverse complement strand
AGCCAGGAAGAACGATCCGACCGTGATATACGGCACCAGCGACGAGAAAAGCATGGGGACAAAACCGATGGCGATTACCAGCACGTTGCGGCTGATAGCCCGCCCGGCGCCCTCGAAAATTTCATGGTAAGATGCGGTGAAGTCATTATTGCGCCTGTAAATGGTTCTTATTCTCTGGATGAAATGAATGGCGAAGTCGATGGACAGTCCCAATGTCAGTGAAGACAGGACCGCCACCGGCATATCGTAGGGCTTACCGATGTAGCCGATGAAAGCGTAAATAGCCATAATCGTAATCGATAGCGGCAGCATCGATATGAATCCCCAGCGGAGGGAGCGGAAGAGGAAAACCATCATCAGGAAAACCACCGCGAACGAGCCCAGAAGCGACGTGCGCATGCCGGCCACCATTTTCTGCTGCCAGACGATGTTGATGTATGGCAGGCCCGCCCACTTTATTTTCAGATCGGACGGCGGCTCGTGAGAAGCTATGAAGGTATTGGCCCGATCCACCACCTGCTGGACTTTGCGATTGTCGCCGTTCTTGAGCTGAACCCAGAGGTTGGCCCGGTTGTATTCCGGGGTGACAAACTTGAACAGGTCATCGGGATTGCCGCCCGACATCTCAAACAAAAACAGCATCTGGGCGACCTCGGTCTGATTGTCCGGCAGGGCCGCTTTAAGCGAATCCTCCTCGAACAACTCGTACCGCACTTTCTTGACGATATCCGGCAAACCGGTGGTGCCGCCGACAACGTCATCCCTCTCCAGTTCTCTCTGGAGCGACTCGATATAAGTCAGTACGGCCGGGTCCTTGACGGCGTCGTCGTCCGCACCCTCGAAGACGAGATAATTCATGTAGGTGCCGGCCAGATGCTCGTTCATCACGACGTCAGCTTGACGGATGGGGTGTGACTTCTTAAACCATTTGACCGGGTTGTCATTGACTTCGATGAGCGAAAGCCCTACTGCCGCCACCACTACGACAACCATAGCCGTGCCAATGATGCCCTTGTTCCGACGGTAGGAAAAATCGCGCAGGGCATGCATCGCCTTTGAGAGGAGACCGTGCTGGTCATCGGATTGGCCGAAGTCGCGCAGAGCCTTGTCCGGAATCAGCATGGCGATGGCCGGATTGAGAGTCAGCGACAACAACCAGGCGACGGCGATGCCGAAGGCAACGAAAATCCCGAATACCTGGACCGGCGGGATGGGTGTCAGGGCCAGCGAGATGAATCCCGCCACCGTCGTCAGAGATGTAAACAACATCGGCATAAACAGTTCATTGATCGAGTGCCGGATGGTAGCATCTTTGTGTTTGTACTTCTTATAGTGGTCGTGGAATTCGGATATGATATGAATCGAGTTGAGCACCGAAATCGGAATCAGGAAGATGGGAATCATCGAGGACATGATGTGGACGGTATGACCGGTCAGAATGAGAAGACCCATTGCCCAGATCACCGACATTACAGCCACTACCATGGGGGCGAGAATTATCCGCAATTTGCGGAAGAAAACAAGCATGAGCAGCATGATTATGAGCATGGCAGCCGGTGCCGAGTAGGCCATCTGGGCGAACATTTCGGCCCCGAAGGAATCCTCCGCCACCGGCAGACCGGCGATGTGGTAGTCCTCGTTGCCTTTGTATTTGTCGATTATTGTCTGCATTTCACCGGCGATCCGGTGCGACATGTCTTTGGATTCGATAGGGACAAAGATAGCGATGGCCTTGCCGTTGTCGGACGCCAGCTTCCCGCGAAGGATGGGGTTGGCCATGATTCGGTTGAAAATATAATCGGCCTCCTGCTGGCTTTCAATCTCGTCGGCCATCAAAGTTCCGATGACGATGGAGCCGCCGTCCCCCTGCCTGATATCGTCGACCGTAGACGGGGCCAGGATATCTTCGACAATGACGCCTTCGATTTCTTCAACCTCCGCGGTAATGTTGTAAACGCTGTTGAGAGTGGCGGGCGTGAAAGCGCCGCTCTGGCTGACTACGCCGACCGCGATAAAGTCGGCCAGAGCAAAATCATCTTTTGTCTGAAGGTCAAAAACCCGGGCCGGCTCGTCGACCGGAAGCATGTTTTCCGGGTCGGTATCGATCTTGATCTTGGGAAACTGCATGGCGAAAAAGGCCGTGATCAGTACCGTGATCACAATCACCAGCCAGGGCTTTTTGACGGAAAACTCGGTCAATCCTTTCCTCATCGATTATCCTTTCATCTGAATTTTTCAAAGCTTATGTCAGTTAGATAAAGGGTGGGCCGGAATGATTCAGAATTTTGCGACAAAATCGCTATGAGCCACCCATACGGCCTATATTATAGGCATTTGCAGAGCTGGAACTATTGAGATAAACGCGGAGAGGGAATCGCCGCGCCGCGATCTGGATCGTAATATATTGCGGTGTAATTACTTGCCGAACTTCTTTTCCCAGCGGGCCTTGAGAACACGGTTGAGCTTGTCCTCCAGTGCGGCTGGCAGGGCCTCTGCCTTTCCATCCCGGCACAGCGACACCGTCTGTTTCATGGTATCCACCACAATGCGGCAATTGCGGCACTGCCCCAGATGTTTTTCGATCTGCTCGCACAGCTCAGCCGACAACTCGCCGTCGAGGTAGCTGTTGAGATCGCTAATGTAATCCTGACATTTCTTGGCCATATCGATCCTCAAATGCTCGGGACAGAAAATCGCGCAGGGCCAGGCGGGCCCGCAGGACGCGCGATTTGGTGGCGGCAACTGATTCGCCTATCAGGGTCGCTATTTCTTTTATAGGAAGTTCGTCTATATAGCGCAGCACAAAGGCCTCCCGGTAATTGGCCGGCAGCGAGGCCAGGGCGTCGTCGATAATAACTCGCAACTCGTTATCCTCCAGAATGCGATGCGGGTCTTTCCAGTCGAACAGCCGGGGGTCGTGCCCCTGGTGCCCCCTGGGGCCGGCTGACCCGGGCAGATACTCCTCGATGGGTCTGAGGTCCGTGTGTTTTTGCCGGGCCAGGTGCGTCCGGGACTGGTTGAGCGCGATGGTGTACAACCAGGTGCCGAAGGACGCTTCCTGACGAAACTGGTCTATTTTGTCGATAGCTTTCAAAAGAGTCTCCTGGACGATGTCCTCGGCGTCATGAGGATTGCCGGTCATTTTCAAGGCCAGGTTGTATATTTTTGTCTTGTGGGCACTTATTAACTCGGCAAAAGCCTTGAAGTCGCCGGTCCGTGCCCGGGCGACCAACCGCTCTTCATTCATTTGATCAAAATATACTGATTTTGATTCGTAATCAGAACCGATTTTTGATCGTAAGTGCCGATATTATGGTGACAAAGGACGACAAAAACGTTATAATGGCACTCTCGTTGTTGATGACAAAACATTGACAATTGGGGATAAAACGGAATATAATTTCAAATAGGAATCACGGATTTGGAAACGGTGAACCTGGTGGCCACGGTTTTTGTTTAGTATAAATAGATAGATAGATTAGGCGACCGGATCATGGAGCACGTGATCCTGCAACTGTGTCGCCTTATGCGTCCCCGTGTCGTTCCCCCTCCCCCGGCGCGGGGCGCTTTTTATTTGTCGCCGGGAGCCTAAAAAGCGTTTTTTTTGTCCGAAATCGGTGCAACAATCGGCCGATTCCCTCGTTAATAAGAAAAGTACACAAATAAGGCGACCCGGTCATTGAGCAAATGATCTTACAACTGTGTCGTCTATGACGCCCCGTGTTGTTCCCCCTCCCCCGGCACGGGGCGTTGCAGTATACTACTTTCCCCCGTGATATCCCCCTGGCGCAGGAACCTTCGAGGACCGGCGTCTACGAGTTGGAAGGAAAAAGCGCGCCGGTGCAGCCCGCAGTGTTCGGTCAAGGACGTCACGCCGCACGCTGTCCAGCCATCTGCTGTAGCTTGTGAAGGATGACGGGCAGCCGACCCGTCGCTGGCACATTGAAGAGCGGCTGACCGGCCGGTCAGAACCTGGCCCAGCGGGGAACCCGGGGAAAGGGCTGGATGTCGCGAATATTCTGAATGCCCGTGATGTACATGACCGCCCGGTCGAAGCCAAGGCCAAAACCGGAGTGGGGAACCGAACCGTACTTACGAATATCAAGATACCAGGCGTAGTTGTCGAGGTCGGTCATCCCTTTCTTTTTCATTCGCTCCCGCAACACCTCGTAGCGATGTTCGCGCTGGCTGCCACCGATTATTTCACCCACTCGCGGCACCAGAACATCCATCCCGCGAACCGTTTTGCCGTCATCGTTGACATACATATAGAAGGATTTGATCTCTTCGGGATAGTCCGTCACCATGACCGGCACCTTAAAGGCCTTTTCGGCGAGGTACCTCTCGTGCTCCGACTGCATGTCCATTCCCCACTTGACGGGATACTCGAACTTTTCGGCGGCCTTTTCCAGGATTCTGATGGCCTCGGTATAGGTGATGCGCTCGAACTTCGCCGACACGATTCCCTCCAGTGTCTGCCGGACCTCCTTGTCGATCCATTTGCCGAAGAAATCCATCTCATCTTTGCAGTCTTCAAGGGCAAATTGAAAGAGGTTCTTCAGGTAGTCTTCGGCCAAATCCATGTTGTCATCGATCTCAGCCCAGGCCATCTCCGGCTCAATCATCCAGAACTCCGAGGCATGCCGGCTGGTGTTGGAATTCTCGGCCCGGAAAGTAGGTCCGAAGGTATAAATATCACCCAGAGCGGTGGCCAACAATTCCCCCTCCAACTGACCCGATACCGTCAGATAGGCTTCGTCGCCGAAGAAATCCTGATCCCAGTCGACCTGGCCGTCGACCATGGGCACCATCTTAAAGTCCAATGTGGACACGTGGAAAAGATCGCCGGCTCCCTCGGCGTCAGAAGTGGAGATTAAAGGCGTATGTATGTAATAAAAACCGCGGTCCTGAAAGTACTTGTGGGTGGCATAAGAGAGTTTGGACCGGATGCGGTTAACGGCTCCAAAGGTGTTGGTGCGGGGGCGCAGATGAGCGATCTCCCGGAGAAATTCGAAGCTGTGCCTTTTCTTCTGAAGCGGGTAAGTGGAGTCGGCGGAGCCAATCAGGTCGACGGACTGAGTCTGGATTTCGTATTTCTGTCCCTTTCCCTGAGAGAGAACGAGTTTTCCCCGGACTCTGACTGACGCCCCGGTAAGGATCTTATCGAGCTGCGGGAAGTTGTCGGGCTCGGCTATCACTGCCTGTATATTCTGCATGCAGGAACCGTCGTTTATCTCGACAAAAGCCACCCCCTTGCCGACGCGGGCGGTTCTGACCAGCCCCAGGATAGTTATGTCGGTGTCAACGGGAATCTTGTCGTCGATGAGGATTCGGTTTAACCTTGTTCTAATTTTATAGTCCATAGTCCGTCTCCGGGCCAGAGCGCTCGGGTCTGAAAGCAACAGGCCTCTAATAAAGTAACAAATTTCCGGGCATGCAAGAGTTAAGAAATCGGCAAAAAACGCCCGATCGGCTGCAACCTCCAGCGGGTACAAGCGTATATTATGGTGAGAGTTGATTTCAGCGCTTCTCAGTGACTACTAAATGTTCCCAACCTATCACCTGAAGGTTCCAGCTTCACCGGCTGGGACCTTCGACTTTACAGACTATTAGCAACTCCGGATAGGCTGTCACCCGGGACAATGGTTTATCCGTTGGCAGTTTTCGAAAGGAATTGCCCGCAGCCGCCAGGGCTTTTCGGCTAAAAACAAATGAGGGTGGAAGGGATTGAACCTTCGACTCCCTGCTTAAAAGGCAGGTGCTCTACCACTGAGCTACACCCCCGAATATACGTAAGGCCTCTGTTAGAAGTCTAAAATAGCCGCTCGATTCGGCTTGTCAATCCATTTTTTCCCCGGTGCCCGGGGCGAGAATTATTTGAAAATACCTCGAAGAATGACACAGCAGTGACACAGAAGGTCATGAATCGATTAGCTTCGTAAAAGCTTCATACCTCCATTCATTCTGAAAGCACCTGTCGCAGGGTGCTTTTTTTATGCTCTAACAGCCGGCACGGGTGAGGGTGACCCTCGCCAGTGTCGGCGCTCGGCCATTCGGCTAATTTATACGCTCTTTGCGTGCCTTGGATTTCGAAACCTCGAGCAGTTCCACCTCGAAGATCAGCTTTGCCTTGGGCGGAATGACCCCTCCGGCACCCGCGTCGCCATACGCAAGATTTGACGGAATAATCAACTCGCGCTTGCCGCCTTCTTTCATGCCGGCCACACCTTCGTCCCAGCCGGGGATTACCTGCCCACCACCCAGCAGGAAAGAGAACGGCTGCTTGCGGTCCACGGAGCTGTCGAATTTTTCACCTTTTTTACCGTTGTCGTCCAGCCACCCGGTGTAGTGGACCCGTACCACGCGGCCTTCCTCGGCAACGGCGCCTTCACCAACGACGTGATCGATGTATTGCAGGCCGGATTTGGTGGTGATGATTTTCGGTACCTCTGTCGCCGTTTTCGTGGTGTCGGCCGGAGTCTCTATCTTCGTGCTGTCAGTTTTGGATTTGGTGTCATCATCGGCCCGGCAAAAGGCGGCGAAGAGCACCAGGGCGCCCAGCAGAATGATTGTCTTTTTCATCAGCGCGCATACTCCCGTTTTTTTAATGTTTATACAAAAATGGTTTCCAGTCTCTTTGCTCCGGTGGAGATCAGGCAGATTTTTACTCCGAGATCATCGGCCACAAGATTCAGGTAGTTCCTGGCTTTTGACGGCAGGTCCTTAAAAGAAGTGATGCCGGTAGTATCGGTGCGCCAGCCTGGCAGACTTCTGTAAACCGGTTTTACCTGGCCGAAATCCGCCAGGTCGAGCGGAACCTGATTGAGCCGATGGCCCTTGAGTTCATATTGAGTGCAGTATTCGATTTCGTCGAACTCGTCCAGCACGTCAAGCTTGGTAATGGCAATAGTGTCGACGCCGCAGATGCGCACGGCGTGGCGCAGAGCGACCAGGTCGAGCCAGCCGCACCGGCGCGGACGACCCGTCGAGGCGCCGTATTCATCGCCCAGTCGACGAAGCTGCTCGCCGGTATCGTTCACCAGTTCTGTCGGGAAGGGACCGGCACCAACCCTGGTAGTATAGGCTTTGACGACGCCGATTACCTGGTCAATCATTCTGGGACCGATACCCAGGCCGGTCAGGGCCCCGCCGGTGGTGGTGTTGGACGAAGTTGCATAAGGATAGGTGCCCAGATCGACATCAAGCAGGGCACCCTGGGCGCCCTCGAACAGAATAGATTTGCCCTGGCGGTGGGCTATCTGCAGTTCCAGGGAGACATCGACCGCCAGCGTACGGAACAGGTCGGCCAGTTTCATCAACTCATTGCAGGTGCGGTCGAGGTCGGCCCGCTCGTCATCCGAGCCGGTGAGGTACCTCTCTTTGATTACTCTCTGGTAATCGAGCTTTTTTTTGAGCCGCTCGGGGGCGAACAAATCGGCGATCCTGATCCCGTGGCGGGCCACCTTGTCGACATAGGCCGGGCCGATACCGCGGATGGTGGTTCCGAGCGAAGCCGTCCCCCGGCTCTTTTCCTCGATAGTATCAATCAGTTTGTGGTACGGCAGAACCATGTTGGCGGCCGCTGAGACGAAAAGACGGCCGGTATAGTCGATACCCTTCTCGGCGAGGAAGTCCAGTTCCTCCTTGAGCGCAAAAGGATCAACGACTACGCCGTTGCCGATATAGCAGATTTTCCCCGCGTGGATAATACCGGAAGGAATCAGATGCAGTATGTATTTTTCGTCGCCGACCACGATCGTATGTCCGGCGTTAGCGCCGCCCTGGAAACGGGCAATAATATCGGCATCGGCGGCCAGGATGTCGACGATCTTCCCTTTGCCTTCGTCACCCCACTGGCAGCCTACCACTATCTTGTTTTTACTCATGAAATTTACACCTTTATGCGTTTGTTTT
Organism: Candidatus Zixiibacteriota bacterium; assembly: GCA_029858555.1. Taxonomy (GTDB): domain Bacteria; phylum Zixibacteria; class MSB-5A5; order GN15; family FEB-12; genus DAOUUR01. Next base: position 8,618 of record JAOUEU010000048.1, on the reverse strand, counting down.
CCCTGCAACGAGATCCCGGATGGCCCCGTAGAGTTCTTTTTTCCCCTGACCGGTGACTACGGAAAAGGGAATCGTGGGAATACCCAACTGCGTTTCCACGGCGCTGACTTTGCGGTTGACCCTGTCCCGGCTCAACTTGTCCGCCTTGGTAACCACGGCCAACGTGGGCAGGCCGCGGCCGGCCAGCCACTCGACAAGTTCCATATCCTCCCCCGTAACTTCACGGCGGCAGTCGAGCAGCAGCACCAGCCCGGCCAGGTAACGGCTCTCTTCGAGATATTTTTCGAGCAGCTTGCCCCAGTTCTCGCGGACCTTGCGGGCGACCCTGGCGTAGCCGTAACCGGGCAGATCCACAAAATAGAACTTGTCGTCGACGAGAAAGAAGTTGATCGAGCGCGTCTTGCCCGGGGTCGAAGATATCTTGGCCAGTTTTTTTTGCCCCACCAGCCGATTAAGCAGGGAGGATTTGCCGACGTTGGATCGCCCGGCAAAGGCCACCTGCAGGCGGCGGTCTTTCGGAAGCTGGTCGATATGGAAGAATGATCCCGTGAATTTGCAGTCAAAACCCTTTTTTACAATCTCTCTTGCCATAATACATAGTCCGGAAAAACGCTCGGCGGAAGCCGCCCTCACCGGTTGACACTCAGCCGCGAGTTTCGGCCGGCTTTTGGTCTGGAATTGACCGCCGGCAAATCCGTCATGGCCAGTTTGAGCACCTCTCGAATTCTTTTCCCGAAGTGAAGCTGCAGCCCCTCCAAAACGTCCGGTTGTAATTCTGCCGTATCTTTGCGGTTCTTGGCCGGCAGAATTACCCGGGTAATGCCAAGGCGTTTGGCCGCCAGCAGCTTTTCGTTAAGACCGCCCACGGCCAGCACGTCGCCTGTAAGCGTGGTCTCACCGGTCATGGCGATATCGGTGCGCACCGGAATGCCCGTGAGGGCCGACAGAATAGCCGTCAGCATGGTTATGCCGGCCGAAGGTCCGTCCTTGGGAACGGCGCCTTCCGGTATGTGTACGTGCAGGTCGAGTTTTTCGAAGAAGTCCGCCTTAAGTCCGAAGCCGGCGGCGTGGTTGCGGATGTACGACAGGGCCGCCGTGGCCGACTCCCGCATGACATCACCCAGCGATCCGGTCAGAGTAAGGTTGGCCTTGCCGCTCATCGGCACGACCTCGACCGGGAGAGCCTCGCCCCCTTTTTCCGTCCAGGCCAGGCCGACGGCATAGCCGACGGTCGGTGAGGTTTTGATGTCAGTGCCGGTAAACCTGGGGGCTCCCAGGATGCTGTGCACCTTCTTTTTCGAGATAGCGATCGTGCGCAGCCGCTTACCCTCGGCTAACTCCACGGCTTTGCGACGAAGGATCGCGCCTATCTGGCGTTCCAGTTCACGAACGCCGGACTCGCGGGTATAGCGCCGGATAATTTCAAACAGGGCGTCGTCGTCAAACGCCACCTTGATTCCGGACAGTCCCAGTTCCTTAACCAGCTTGGGCAGCAAATAATCCTGGGCGATGGAAGCTTTCTCAAAATCGAGATAGCCGGGCAGGCGGATTATCTCCATCCTGTCCAGAAGCGCCGGGGGAATTGACATGACAGTGTTGGCGGTTGTGATAAAAAGCACGTTGGACAGGTCGAACTCAACTTCGAGATAGTTGTCGGCGAAGGTATTGTTCTGTTCGGGATCAAGCACCTCAAGGAGGGCCGAAGCCGGGTCCCCGCGGAAGTCTTTACCCGTCTTGTCGACCTCGTCCAGCAGAAAGACCGGATTGTTGGAACCTGCCTTTTTGATCGATTGGATTATTCGGCCGGGCATGGCACCGATATAGGTACGGCGGTGGCCGCGGATTTCGGCTTCGTCGTGCACCCCGCCCAGCGACATCCGAACGAATTCCCTGCCCAGCGAACGGGCAACGGAACGGCCTACGGATGTTTTGCCCACGCCCGGAGGCCCCACCAGGCACAGTATCGGTCCCTTGACCTTGCCCGCCAGCCGGATAATGGCCAGGTGCTCCAGTATTCGTTTTTTCGGCTTCTCCAGGCCGTAATGGTCACCGTCTAGGATTGACTTGACTTCCTTGAAGTTGGTGCGGTCCTCGGTGGTGGAATCCCATGGGAGAGCCAGAAGCCAGTCCAGGTAGGATCGGACGACGCCGGACTCGGCCGAGTAAGGGTGCATTTTAGCCAGCTTTCTGATTTCTTCCTCGGCCTTGACACGGATCGCTTCCGGGTAATCATGGCTTTCCAGCTTGGCGTACAAATCGTCGACCTCGGCGGACGGCTCGTCCGCCTGACCCAGTTCGTCCTTGATGGCCTTGAGCTGCTGTTGCAGGTAGAATTCCCGCTGGCTGCGCGACATCGACTCGCGGACGGTGCCGTCGATGCGCTGTTCGATCTTGAGTATTTCAATCTCTTCTTTGAGAATCCGGGAAAGCAGTTTGAACTGCTGCTTGATGGGAAATGTCTCCAGTATCCGCTGCTTGGTCTCTATCTTCTGCAAAACATGAGCGGCGATGGTGTCGGCCTGCTGATGGTACTCCTCGACGGAAGCCAGGGCTACCAGTACTTCGTCCGGAATGCGGCGGTTGAGACGGACGTACTCGGTGAACCGTTCTGTCACGGATCGCGACAGGGCCTCCGTTTCCCGATCGGCCTCATCCGGGTCAGGAGGGACGATCAGGATATTTGCCGACAAATGGTTATTGTCCGTCATCGAAACGGACTCGATTCGGGCCCGGACGATTCCTTCCACCAGGACTTTAAGGGTGCCGTTCGGCATTTTCATCACCTGGAGAATGCGGGCCACCACTCCGACGTCGTATAAATCGTTGGGCTCCGGTGTATCTATGTCGGCCTTGCGCTGGGCCACCAGAAGGGTCTGCTTGTCGCGATTCATGGCCTCCTGGAGGGCATTGATGGTGAATTCCCGACCGATCAGCAGAGGAAAGATCATGTGTGGAAAGACAACCACATCTCGAAGAGGCATTACCGGAAGCGTGGGCTTGATGTTGATTTCTTCAGAATTATGATTCGTAATCATTGTCACTCCATTACAGGCATATCGGACAAATAAGCCAAACCACTAAAAATACCCCATTTTCCCGCCCAGGCAAACAACTTTTTCGACCATCGTGATGGCCGGGCCGCCGCGTATCCAGCTATCGAAAATTCTCAAAGGGGCTTGATGGGACGGCGCGATGTGTGCGTCTGCGGCGGAATCATCTAATTGTAGTGACTGGCTATTATCGACCAGAGGATTACAAGGAGGACTACCAGCAGAGAAATCATTAGGTACTGCCGAGGCGTCGCTTTGCGGCCGTCGGCAGGCGTGTCCTTCGGATGCTTTACCTCAAAATCATGAATCGCCTCGAGGGTAATCATTAACTCACCCGGGCCGGCGAAGCGTTCATCCGGGTTGACCGCCAGTAGTTTTTCCAGAAGCAGAAGAATTTCACCGGGAATGGCCTCACCCCTGAGCAGACTTAGATCCGGCGTGCGATATCGGACGTTTTTCGGCGACGCTCCGGGCTCATACGCGGTTAAAAGCAGCCGACCCGTGATCATTTCGTAAATCACTACCCCCAGCGAGTATAGGTCAGAAGCCGCGTGGGCCGGGTTTCCTTCCAGTTGCTCCGGGGCGAGGTAGGCGATGTCGTCAGGCGTCAGGTCCGGGGCGGTTCTGCGCGGATTGCAGTTCAGGCCGAAATCAAGAAGCTTCACGTGGCCGTCAGGCGTCAACATGATGTTAGACGAGCGCAGGTTCCCGTGCGGAATCATTCGGCTCTGGGCGGCCATCAAGCCGGCCGTCACTTCAATAACGATATCGAGCAGGCGACGTCTATCCAGTTTGCCTGACTGAATCAGGTCTCTGAGGGTCTGTCCGGATACTAGCTCTGATTCGATGAGGTAGTTTCCCTGGTCTTTTTCTATGGCGGCCACCGTGGCAATATTAGGATGGTCGACGCGTGAAACAGCTCTGGTTCGCGATACCATCTGCTTTTGAAAAGCAAAATCGGCCGCGATCTCCGGCCTTATCAACTTGGCAGCCACCCAGCGACGCTGGTCAGAATCCCAGGTGCGGTAAACCTCGCCGTTGCGACCCTCGCCGATTTTCTCGACCAGGCGGTAGTGAAGAATTCGCTTAAGCACAACTTCGTCCATATAGTCATATTAACGGTAATTCTCATCGACGGCATTAGCCAGGCAGGGGGACAGGCAGCAGCAGCGGCGACTATCGGCATCGCTTTAAGCAGGCCTCACCCATTGCCTCCTCCGTTATCTCCGGAAACCCCCCTGTTTCTGTAGGTTTAATATTATTGTAAAAATAAGTTGACAAAATGTCCGTCGAACCACACATTATGTGTGGTTTGATTGACAATTAACGGGATTAATTCGCATGAAGCTTCGGAATCATTTAAAACAACACCGGGCCCGGCTCGACCTCACCCAGGAAGCCCTGGCTGAGAGGGTAAGCGTCCGTCGGCAAACTATACTTGCCATCGAAAAAGGCCGGTACGTCCCGTCGGCGCTGCTGGCCTTCAGTATTGCCCGAGCCCTGGGCATGCGAGTGGACGAGCTGTTTGAACTGGAGGAAAAGGAGGCAGCCCATGAAGAATGAAATGGACCTGACTCGTATGGACGAGAGGCAGCGCCTGAGCTGGCTGCTGGCCAATCGAGCGACGCTGTTCCTTGTCGGCCTATGCTGGCTGGCGATGATAGCCTGGGAACTGATTCACCAGAGACTGCCCCTTTTTCTGGTCGTGATGGTGCCGGTATTCGCCGCTGTGCGCTTTGTTTTCTTTATGCTCTATACAAGAAAGGGCGTCGGGTCATAGCCTGCCGCCGACGCCCGTTGCGGAAATGCTGCAAACACGGTTCAGGCGGCCGCGCCCGATTTCGTCCAACGCCGGCGAATTGTGTTCCAGAAGAACAGATCATACAGGGCGCTGACGGCTACCAGGATGTATATGATGCGGCTGATGATGCTCAGATCTCCAAAGATAGCAGCCACCAGGTCGAAATTGAAAATCCCGACCAGACCCCAGTTCAGTCCGCCGATAAACAGCAGAATTTCGGCAATCACGTCGATGGTTTTCATTTGGTTCTCCTTTCAGATCCGTCTGTAAGGCTTGACATTATGCGACTCGATGGCAGCCCGATAAGCCCGGCCTCATGCGGGCCTGCAAGCCCCACTGTTATGGACAACGTTAGAAATGTTCAACGCCGGGTGTCAAGGTAATTCTGGAGGACGGCGACAGGGGAACCGGCAGGGAACGAAAGAACCCTACAATCGATATTGTCTGAGCGCCGGCTGTGGTCTATATTGCATATGCTGTAACCGGTGCAAAACCAGATGCGGAGGAATAAAGCGTGTCCAACAGGAAGCGTGCAGCTCTGTTGCTTGTCGCGTTATTGATGGCCCTTCTGCTGGGGACCTGTGGCAGTGACGACAGCCCGACCGGTTCCGACGATATAAGAAGGCCGCCGGCCGGTCAGCAGGCCTTTGGCGGAGACAACAACGATATCGGCTGGTCGGTAGCGGCAACGTCCGACGGCGGGTGCATAATAGTCGGTGAAACTTATTCTCTCGGAGTCGGGAATGCCGACGTCTACCTGGTCAAGACCAACTCTTCGGGCAAGCTACTCTGGCAGAAGACATTTGGGGGTTTGGGCCGCGATGTCGGTTTCGGCGTGATTCAGCTCACCGACGGCGGGTACGTGATAGCCGGTGAAACGGAATCTTTTGGCCATGGGGGCACGGACATGTACCTGGCTAAAACCGACGGCATGGGAACCAGATTGTGGGAGAAGACACTGGGAGGTCCCTACGGGGATGGTGCCCGGGCGGTGGCCGCGACCGCCGACGGTGGGTTTATCGTGGTGGGTGGACCGGCTCCTACGGTGACGGTGGCGCCAATGTTTACGTGGTGAAAACCGACGCCCTGGGCAATTTTGTCTGGCACAATGTGTTCGGAGGCGACGGTGACGACTGGGCCTATTCCGTACTGCCCATCGCGACAAGCGAGTACGTAATCGGCGGCTATTCCGAGTCCTTCGTATCGGGCAGCGGCGGGCTGGCCGATTTTTACCTGATCAAGATCAATCCGGAAGGCCAGTTAGTGTGGCAGCATACCTATGGCAACGAATACGCCAATTACGGGCGCTCTATGATACCGGCTGCGGACGGTGGATACGTGATAGCCGGCTCGGGCATCCCCGGGTTCTATCTTGTCAAGGCCGATTCCGCCGGGACCCTGAAGTGGGAGGCGTCTCCCGTTGCGGATATTTTTAGCGGTGGTTACGCCGTCGCTCCCGGGCTGAGCGGTGGGTATGTAATGGCCGGGATGACCAGCACCGGCTTTGCCGACACGCGCGACGTCTACCTCATCGGGACCGATTCACTGGGAGCCAAAACCTGGGAGCGGACTTACGGCGGCAGTCTTTCCGACAGGGCCTGGTCGATCGCGCGAGCTGCCAACGGGGGCTATTTTATAGTTGGTGAAACCGATTCCTACGGCGCGGGCCTGACGGACGTGTATCTTATTATCACCGACGCCCAGGGTGATTCCCCCTGACCGGTGGTGAAGGGGTGCCCACTTCCTTCTGAGAATTATCTGCAACGCTTTATCCTACGGGCAGGCCGGCGGTTCGGGGCCGCACGGGATCCCGAAGAGCCAGGCCACGAGGTAGGTGATGTCGGAAATATTGACCTTCTCCTCCAGGTCGCCGTTGGCGTTACCTTCCTGCGTGCAATCCGGCGGCGGGCCGCCGGGTATACCGAAAAGATAGGCAATCAGGTAAGTAACATCCGAGATATTGGCCTTGTCCTCCAGATCACCGTTGGCGTTACCGCGAATGCCGGTACAGCAGTGCTCCGGCAGGATAATGCCAAGATCCTCGGCGGCCTGCCGCAAGGCTGTAATGGCGGGCGACCTTTCCATGAAAGACAGTGGTATGTCGAAATGGATATAATCATAGACCCCTCCGACATAGCGCCAGGCGACCGGCTGACCTTCGCTGAGATACCAGTCGGTCGACGAGTTGTACGTGTACAGGATCTCGACATCCTCCGGTGTCACAAACGAGGGATAACTGGCCGCCGGAACTCCGGCCAGTATTACATATGGCGCAGGAGTATTGCCTGCGGTGGCCAGTGAGTCCCAGACCAGTTCAGGATAATCCGCGGACTGGGTATGTCCGCCGATGAAATCGGAAATCAGCGTCCAGTTACCGGTCGTGGTCGTCATCGGTCTCACCCGGTACGCGATATTGAAGTCCGCAGTCCAACCGTGAGCGTAGGCTGACGACTCGTACCAGACCGTGTCAGCCTCCGGCGGGTAGACGTCAAGCGAGATATCTCCCCAGCGGCCGAAGACGATGGCTTTGCCGCCGATGGAAAGATAATACTCCAGCGTATCGAGAAAGCCCGACCAGTAATCGGCAATATCATCCCATCGGGCTGATTCCGCGCCGACCACGACCAGGCCGTAGTCGACAAGGTCGAGCAGGCAGGTGGTCTTCGGACGGAACGCGGTGTCCGCGGCATAGGTGAAGTCCAGTCCGTCAAGAGCTTCAACCATGAACGCCCCGGTCGAATCGGGCATGATGGCGTGATAGCCATCCTGGCTGCTGGATCGATTGAGCGCCAGTATTTTCTGATCTGCGAGAGTGGCGATCCTCATGGATACCGTAGAGGCCCCGACCGTATCGCACATATGGCCGTCGGCGTCAAAAGCGACCGCGAGATAGTCATGGAAATCCATCCCCAGCGATGGGTCGGTATCATAATAAACGGAATCGTAGTGCGGTTTTGCCACCATCTGGCCGTCGCGGACAATACCATAGTGATCGAAATCAAGCTCGTCATTGGCTGCCCAGTAGAGTTTCACACCGTTGTAGATGGGCAGGGCATGCTGCTCAGGGGGCAGGGCCGGCAGTTGCGAAGGGACGCAACGGGCCACGGCCGAGGCGATGGAACTGGTTCCATAGGTGTCAGTCGCTACCACCCGGAAGCGGTACTCCCAGTCCTGAGTCAGCCCATCGACGATATAGCTGGCGCTGTCGGCCGAGACTACCACCGAGTCGGCGCCGGGCATACCGGTCGGTGAATAGTAGATGCAGTAGTGGTCGGCTACGCTCATGTCGATAGGCTCCCAGTTGACCCGCACCGACTGACCGTCCCCGACATTCTGCACCCAGGTGGTCGAGACTGGCGGCAATGAGACTGCGATGGTGTAGATGCTGGCCATGGTGGTAGTGATCATGCGAGTGAGATAATCCATGTTGATATAGGTGGTGCTGTCGCTGGGCGAGTGGTAGTGGGTCGAGAAGATCTTCTCCTGCATGGCGCAGACATTATAGCCCGCCTGCCGGAAATAGTAATAGTCGCCGGCACTCTGCAGGTCGGGCGTGGCGGTGATGCCGCACAGGCTGTCGGCGTAGTGAATCCATAACTCTCCATAGGCCACCTGCGGGTCGGGCTCCACCCAGGCCTCGGCGTCGTTCTCGTAGTGGCCGATCATATCCATGTTGTACATCACCATGATGCTGTCGCCCCCCGCCACGGCCTCGTCGACATAGTGCTGCGCCCCGTATATGCCCTGTTCCTCGACATCGAACGTGA
>JAOUEU010000284.1 GCA_029858555.1 Candidatus Zixiibacteriota bacterium | reverse complement strand
GTAGGCGAACTGCTGATAGCGTCGGATACTACATCATGTTTTGAAAGAAGGGTTGCCTTTGCGGATCCATCCCTTTTCGACATTTTCTCATTCCCTTTGGCGAGTGGTGACTCCGCCACTGCTTTATCCGAACCGCGCTCCGTGCTTCTAACGGAAAAGACAGCCCTAAAGTACTTCGGCGCCGATGATCCGACCGGAGAGGTGTTGAGGATTGCCGACAGTCTTGATTTCGTGGTGACCGGCGTAATACGGGACCTGCCCGTTACTTCTCACCTGCAGTTTGATTTCCTCCTTCCGTTTGCCGCTCTGGGTGAGGAGGTTACATCCGATTGGCACAATACTTCTTACTACTCCTATTTGTTGTTGCAGGAAGGGGTCACGCGAAGCGATATGACCGGCAAGATATCTGACTATCTCAAGAGCCGTATTGCCGAGTCGACCTCGTCACTCTATCTTCAGCCGCTGACAGACATCCACCTCCACTCGGGACACCTTCGGCTCAGGTTGGCGGGCAACGGCGATATCAGAAGCGTGTACCTCATGATCGCCATGGCCCTGGTCGTTCTGGTTCTGGCCTGCGTCAACTATGTGAATCTGGCGACAGCTCGCTCCCAGCACAGGGAGAAGGAGATCGGCGTACGAAAAACCCACGGAGCTCCAAGGATGCACATCGTCATGCAGTTTCTGACCGAATCGATGCTGCTCTCGTTCGTGGCGCTAATCGTTGCCCTGACCATAGTGGAGTTACTGCTTGAGCCGTTCGGCAGTCTGCTGGGTCGTCGTTTGACCCTGGACTTCACAAGTGATCCGTCAGCCGTACTCGGATTGCTCGGCCTGGCGGTCCTTACCGGCATCCTCTCAGGCGGATATCCGGCCTTGTTCCTGTCTTCGTTCCCGCCCATCGCCGTGCTGAAGAGCTCGCAATATCGCGGCTCAAGGGGGTATCTGCTGCGAAAGGGCCTCGTGGTGTTTCAATTCGCTCTTGCGACAATATCAATCGCAGGAGTAATAGTTGTTTACGGGCAGATGGACTACATCAGCAACAGGAATCTTGGGTTTAACGCCGACAACCTGATACACATGCGACTACCGGCGGGTCTTCGATCGCAATACGTGACCCTTAAGAGCAAGCTGCAGGCCCACTCATCCGTGCTGGCTGTTACCGCGGCCGCATCTCTCCCGTCGTGGGGTATGGACATCACGACGGAGGGTGTGAGCTGGGATGGGAAAGAGCCGGATCAGCAACTGCTCATGCGAGGTCTCGGCGTAGATTACAATTTTTTTGACGCGTTCGGCATGGAAGTGGTTGAAGGGAGACCCTTTTCCCGGGAATACGGTCTTGATACGGCGAATTACATTCTGAACCAAGCTGCCGTCAAGGCTATGGGCATACACTCCCCTGTCGGAAAGAGATTCACCCTGTGGGAGAATACCGGCACTATTGTCGGGATAGTAAAGGATTACAACTACAGATCTCTCCATAGCGAAGTCCAGCCTCTTCTGTTGAGGCTCTATCCCTCGCAGTGGCTGCGGTTTGTTTTTGTCCGTATCAGGCCCGATGACGTGCCACGGACAATTGAGTTCTTAAGGAACACATGGCATGAGATTACCACCACCTACCCTTTCGAATATGGTTTTGTGGATGATCTTCTGGGCGATGGCTACGCGACGGAACGCAGCCTGGGCACGGTGTTTACCGGCCTTGCGGTCTTCGCCGTTCTTGTCGCCTGTCTGGGAGTAATAGGCCTCGTGTCTCTCACAACCAGCCAAAGGCGAAAAGAAATTGCCATCCGCAAGGTAGTCGGAGCTTCGACTCCCCACGTTTGCCGGTTCCTTCTGGTAGAGATCGCATGGTGTATCCTCCTTTCGGGTATGTTGGCGGCGCCTGTCACGTTCTGGGTCAGTCAGCGGTGGCTCGAGAATTTCGCCTACCATGTTTCCATGAGATGGTGGATGTTTGTGCTGTCGGCGGGACTGGCCTTGCTGCTGTCAATATCGTCAGTTATCATTCAGACCATGAAGGCGGCCCGAGCTAACCCCGTCGAGGCTCTGAAATATGAATGAGGTGTTTTGAGCGGCAGGTACTGTGGCACGTGCAAAAAACCATCGACCGATCCAAGGGATGCTTTCAAGACGGGTGATTCAGTTCTCGAATAATACAGAGGTCCCGTGCAACGCGGCACTAGCTCAAAAAGCGGTTGGATAACGGGTGGCACAAGAGAGGCGATCCTTGCCCTGGTTTTGCTCAATCTAGATTTCCGGTTCGATGATTGGCTGAGCCCGGGTGACCGGCCGCGCGCAGGGGGTTTCTATTCACTTGCTGTTGAGAATGCGTTGTGGTATTGTTGACCCAAGGTGCCGAGACTAAGACACTATGGCAGAGAAGATCGATTTGGGCAACTGATCCCACCCACCGCCGGAGGCGGAGCGGGGCACCGGATATGGGGCACCTGCGCAAGAGATTGCTGTGCGCCCTTCGGTCGCTCGCAATGACTTTTGTTGAGACTTTTTCGGCAAGCGGGACGGCTCCGCCAGGAAAGACAAGTAAAGAACACTTCGAAATCTAAAGGAATTCCTAATATGCATTCCGATCATTGTAACAGGAGGTTTCAATATGTCGTTAGAAACGGACGCGCAGGCTGCGGCAGCTGATATAGTTGCGCTGGAGAAAACGGCCCTGACGCGCTGGGGTAATGGGGATCCACACGGCTTTGTCGGTCTGAGCAGTGAGGACATGACATATTTCGACCCGGACCTGGCAACTCGGCTCGACGGCCACGCAGCGTATGGAGAGTTAATGGTTTCACTTGAGGGAAAAATCAGCGTTGCCAGATTTGAAATGCCGAACCACCGAGTCCAGTTGTATGGTGATGTGGGCATCTTGACCTTCAATCTGGTGAATTGTAACGCGGACGATACGGTGAGGTCGCGATGGAACAGCACGGAAGTGTATCATAAGCAAGAAGGCGCATGGAAACTTGTCCATTCCCACTGGTCGTTGACCAGGCCGGCGGGGGATTGATTAGTGTTCATAACCGATCGAGAGGAGAAGACATGAGCAAGACATCAGAGTCAGATAAAGGCACATCGGCGCGTGAGCGGAACGTGGTGCGGCTCTGCGCCGAGCTTCGCGAATACTTCTCGCCACGGGTCATCGGCGAGGTGAATGACGTCTATGTCAAGGTCACGAAGGTGATCGGTGACGACGTTCCCTGGCACATACACGACCACGAGGACGAGATGTTCTACATCGTGAAGGGGTCCCTGGAGATGCAAATCAAGGACCGGCCGGCCTTTACGCTTGCCGAAGGGGAGTATTTCATTGTCCCGCAGGGAACCGAGCACCGGGTTCAATCTGAGTCGGATTGCTGGATGATGCTCATCGAGCCGAAAGTGACAAAGCACACGGGTGATGTAGAATCGACGATTACTAAAAGCATTGACCAGCAGAGGGGGGATTAAAGGCGTTCGAGACACCACAAAGAGTCTCCTGGCAGCAATCCCGGCGCGTCAGTGGCTTCAGATGTTATGTTCGCTATAGAGACAACGTACGATTGACCCCGGGTACGCCGCTGCTGAGCGCGCCAGGCTCCTAACCTATAATAAACCCGTGGACCGATAATCATGATTACACTACGAGAGATTACAGCAGACACCGTCAATTCGATTCTTGAGCTCAGGGTTGCTGAAAACCAGAAGAGTTTCGTAAGGCCAAATGCGGTCTCGATTTCCCAGGCATATTTCAATAAGGCCGCCTGGTTCAGGGCCATCTACGACGACGACATTCCGGTCGGTTTCGTGATGTTATGGATTGATACCGAAAAGCCGGAGTACTGGCTATGGCGGTTCATGATCGACCATAGATATCAGAAGAACGGCTTTGGCTACCTCGCCCTGCAACTGGTCATCAAGTACGTGCGTTCCCTTCC
>JAOUEU010000283.1 GCA_029858555.1 Candidatus Zixiibacteriota bacterium | reverse complement strand
GGCCGCCACCGGTCAGATCCTGCGCGACCGCTGCGACGAGTTCGTAATGCTGGGTGAGTTGTCCCTTGACGGCGCCCTGCGGCCGGTGCCCGGGGTTCTGCCGATGGCCATGAATTTCGCCGGTCAAAACGGCCTTAAAGGCATAATCGTCCCGAAGGAAAACGCCAAGGAAGCTGCCATGGCCGGCACCCTCCCGGTTTATTCGGTGGCCTCACTTCAGGAGACCATCCACTTTCTTGAAAACGAAAGCACGATCAAGCCTTACGAAATCGACGTCTCCGCCGTCTTCGAGCAGGCGCACAAATACACCATCGACTTCGCCGACGTCAAGGGGCAGGAATCCGCCAAGCGCGCCCTCGAGGTCGCCGCCGCCGGGGGACACAATATCATCATGATCGGCCCACCCGGCTCCGGCAAAACCATGCTTGCCCGCCGCATGCCGACTATTCTGCCGGATTTGAGCCTTGAAGAAGCCCTCGAGACCACCAAGATTCACTCTGTCGCCGGACGCCTGCCCGCCAATTGCGCCCTTATCGCCACCCGCCCTTTCCGCTCGCCTCACCACTCTATTTCCTATGCCGGGCTGGTCGGCGGCGGCGCCATCCCCAAACCCGGCGAGGTCTCCCTGGCCCATCACGGCGTCTTGTTTCTCGACGAACTGCCTGAATTCAAAAAGGACATTCTCGAGATGCTCCGCCAGCCGATGGAGGACAACCAGGTCACTATTTCCCGCGCCTCCACCACTCTCAGCTACCCCGCCGGCTTCATGCTCATCGCCGCCATGAATCCCTGCCCGTGCGGTTACTATGGCGACCCCAGCCACGAATGTACCTGCTCCACCAGCGACATCCAGCGCTACATGTCGCGCATCTCCGGGCCGCTCATGGACCGCATCGACATCCACATCACCGTTCCCTCGGTCAAGTTCAAGGACCTCTCGTCGGCCACCCGCGGCGAAAAGTCGCGCCTCATATCCGACCGGATCAACCGTGCCCGCAAAAAACAACTGGCCCGCTTTGCCGACGAGAAGAAAATCTTCTGCAACGCTCACATGGAATCACGCGACATCCGCAGCTACTGCACCATCGACGATAGGTCACAATCGCTCTTGTCGTTGGCCATCACCAAGCAGGGTCTTTCGGCCCGCGCCTATGACCGCATTTTGAAAGTCTCCCGCACTATCGCCGACCTGACCGACTCCGCCGGCATCGAAACCGAGCACATCGCTGAAGCTATCCACTACCGCAGCCTCGACCGCCACCTCTGGCTCTGACCACAACTGGTGGCGCATATCGGGTGCCCCGCCGCCTGCGGTAGGTTTTCCTCCCCATCCGTCATTGCCGGGCGCGAAGCGAAACGGCAATCCACCTTTCTCTCCAGCCGGGTACTCCGCGGCTTGCCGGGGTTCCTCGCCACCGCCGCACCTAACCTATTACTGGAGACCCACTTAACTCCGCTGACGAAAAAAACCGGCTCTGCCGGCAAAAAAATGGAACAACCCGACCCAATTTATTGTCTTAACCTTTGATCAACGATTGTACACCTTTGATATAAAGCCCGCCTATCACCCTCCCTCTCCCCCACGAAAGGCGGGCTTTCTGTATTAATCACATTCTGGAAAGAAATATCGCCCCGCTGGCCCACTATTTTTGGCGTGCCCCCAACCCAGCGGGCGGGGCTCCCCGGACTGAGGGCGGTCTGCAGGATAGCCCTACTCCTGCAACGGAAATGAAAAGTGCTGCTGCACCACCCGCCACTTGCCGTCCCGCTTCTCCAGAACGCCTGTCCAGCGCACGTTCTCCCAGTTTGCCGGCTGTCCTTTCCACTCGTTGATGTCATTGAGAACACAGTAAAACCAGGCGACATCACCGGACCGTGAAAAGGTGATTCTCAAATCATTGACATCGTGACGAATGGCTTTGAAATTGGGGCTGGCCCAGAAAGACGTGTCCTTTTTCACTTCTTCGACGCCGAACTTCACCCTCTTGTACGGCGTGACGCTCACGAAATCGGAATCATCGGCGATCGTCCCGAAGAACAAATCGAAATCCTTGTTCACCGCCCAGCCGATCATATTATTGATGGCTTTCTCGACGGCCTTCAATTCATCGCTGTATTGTGGACTGTCCTTTTTCTCCTGGGCCATGTTAGCCCCCTGAAAAAAGCTGAACGCTACGAGGCAGACGAACGAAACCGCCATAATCCGGAACCAACGATTCAAATGCACTATCATAATCCTGACACCTTTCTTCGCGCCGGACCTCCAAAACCGCGCCATAGCCGGCGGCTCTGTCATAGGCAGGTTATGTTTAAAGGCGGCGAGGAGTCGGTCCATGGCCAGGCGACTGAACAGCGAGTTTTGGTGTCCCGGCGTAATTGTCAATCGGTTATGAATACAAACTGATTATAACGTTTCTTAGAAATCTGGGGAATGTCAAGACATTTTTCTGCTTAGGGAGAACCGGGGCAGATTGCGAGTCTTGATCGCTTTACCGGTGGCGTACTATGTGGCCGGGCGATGGCCGCTTGCCCCTCGCGTCATTCCCGCGTAGGCGGGAATCCATCTCTCTCTTGTAAACAGGATTCTATCTCACAGGCAAGATACAAGGTCGTGCTCCGACGGAGCTCTGCAAAAGGATGTGACAATCGCAGAACCCCTCGGGGCTCAGAAAAGCGACGGGGTCGCCGAACAAGAAACCCGACATACACGTGAAGGTGTCGGCCTTCTCCCTGCGGTCGGAGGCCGACCTACACAACTAATCGGTTGCCGGCTCTGAGTCGATATGCGTGACCTTTACTTTCCGCAGGTTCTCTATCATTTCCTCATGCAAGCGCAGGTGACGGTCTTCGATAGAATATGTTTGTTCAACAAGTCGATGAATGGCGACTATGCGCAGATTCTCGAGGTCCGCAGTTGTTGTATCGTTGGGGTTCCAAAATACCAGACTCGCCAAATCCTTTGCGAACCGTTCATAATAGACAGTATCAGGGGAGAATTCCGTATAAAATGCGTTAGGGTCAAGCAGCAATGCCCAGATCATTCTTCTCGCGATATCAAAAGCAAATTCCCCGTCCGCCCTTGACCACTCTTGATGAAGTGCTTTCATGAGTGAACGGCAGCCTTCATCGTACACTGGCACAGGCCATCCTGAGTCATCTCTCGAAACCTGGCAGTCGCCGGACGCACAGCCCAGCAGCCCGACCAAAATAAGTAGAACTGAAAATGTCTTATGCTTCATACTAAATACCTCACTAGTGGGCGTTGATTTCTATACTGTCGCTATCTGGATTATACTTGATCACAACCCGGCGTCGGGAATCCACCGGGCCGCCATAGATCACGATTTCGTCGTCGATAACTTCGACTCGTCCATTGAAGTCAATCAGCGAAGATATACTGTCCGGTATGGTGACCGTCTCAATCGTAACATTGCCGAGACTATCAAGTGGAAACCTATGCATGTATCCCCAGAAAGTCGTACAGAATGAATAGAGCGTCAGTACTTCGTTGACGCCATCGTGGTTCAAGTCGACAATCCTGTAGTCAGTGTCTTCAGCGTCAATAGAGGCTTCGCCCCAGATCAATTCGGTGATCTCATTGCCGCGAAGACACCGCAGTAGTACGAAGCCGTTGCCGTCGAAAATGGAATACTCACAGGCTGATCTGTCATAGAGCTTGATTGAGACATCTCCGCGTTCATATACGGTGATGAGACACGAATCATCTGCTTGTTCGGGTCCTTCGGCCGAACAGAGGCTTGATGTAAAAAGCGCTATGACAACTATCGCCGATTTCATAATCTGAGGCAGCCCAATCCATTGACGGGGTGCCCCACCGCTGCGGTGGGGTCAGTAGGCCCTGTCCGTGTGAAAGTGGTCATCCCAGACCAAGATACGCCGTACGAGCGTCCCTGTCAATGCCGGTATTCGCACCG
>JAOUEU010000282.1 GCA_029858555.1 Candidatus Zixiibacteriota bacterium | reverse complement strand
GATCCGACCCGGGGAGCCAGCCTGATTATTCTGATGTTCGCCACATCGATCGATGCTCTGGCGGCCGGATTTACGCTGGCCCTGGTGGGAACGCACATTCTTCTGCCCACTATCATCATTGGTGTGGTGGCGGCGGCAATGACAATCCTCGGTTTGGTGTTTGGTCGTACGCTGGGGCTCAAATTCAGCCGGACGGCCGGTGTATTCGGTGGCTTGATTCTGGTGGCGCTGGCCGTCAAAGCCGTTCTGATGTAGTCTTATAAGTCCAGTGCCAGAATGGGTCTTTCAGGGTCGTCCTTGACAGTGCAAAAGCCGGCTCTCCGGAAAACGGCCTCCGGTCCCGTCCACATGTCGCACTCACCGAGAGTTTCACCACGACGGGGGAAGGCTTCCACACGCCCGGCACCCCGGGTCTTGAGGTCGGCGACTATCTCCTTTAACATAAATTCGGCCAACCCCATCCGGCGGTACGACGGTGTGATCAAGAAGCACGTGATAGCCCAGGTGTGCGGATCGGCGGCCAGTTCATACTCGCGAGTGAGTTTCTCGAGGCGATCGCGCGGGCCGACCTGGCTCCAACCGACCGGCCTGCCGTCAACATAGAGAAGATACCCGTCGTATTCGCCGCGTTTAAACAGGCGGTCACGAAGCTGGTAATTCTGCATGGCCTGTCGCTGGCTGAAATTATCCCACGTCGGCACCCACCATGCCACGCAGAAGCACCAGGCCGCGTTATTCATGGCGCAATGCACCTTGTAGAAATCGTTTTTTCGCGACTCGTCTATACGGTGAACCTGTCTGTCCAACTTTGCGCCCTTCAGGTCGTTTATAATCCGTGCTAAATTACATGTTGTATCCTCGATGTACAAGCGCTAAACGCCATCGGTTGCCGGTGCCGGAAGAAACCGCTTGCCCCGGGAAAGGCCATTGGTTATGTTCGAATTGTGAATTTATTCACACCCCACATCGTTTTGCAGGACAAAAACGCGAGTCAAAGATAAAGCGAGATTTCTATGAAGGAATTGCTCTCAGGTAACGAAGCTGTCGCACGGGGCGCCTACGAGGCCGGAGTAAAGCTGGCCGCATCTTATCCCGGTACGCCCTCGACCGAAATACTGGAGACGCTGGCGACCCGCTATCGTTCGGTTTATTCGCAGTGGTCCCCTAACGAAAAAGTAGCCTACGAAGTGGGCATCGGCGCTTCTCTGGGCGGCGCCCGGGCGCTGGTCACGATGAAGCATGTCGGTCTCAACGTCGCGGCCGATCCCTTCATGACGCAGGCTTACACCGGCGTCAACGGGGGATTCGTCGTTGTATCGGCGGACGATCCCGAAATGCACTCCTCGCAGAACGAGCAGGACAACCGGTTCTACGCCCGCTTTGCGCAGGTGCCGATGCTGGAACCTTCCGACAGCCAGGAATCCAAGGACATGCTTGTCGCGGCCTACGAGGTTTCGGAAACATTCGACACACCCGTGATGCTGCGCATGACCACCCGCATCTCGCACTCCAAGGGGATTGTCGAATTGGCCGAACCGACCCAGGGGCCCGAAAAAAAGTTTGTAAAAAATCCGGCCAAGTACGTCATGATCCCCTCCAACGCCCGCATGCGTCACGTTGCCCTGACGGAGCGTCTGGAAAGACTTCGCCAGTACAGCGAAGCGACGCCTTTGAATGTTGTTGAGAAGAACGGCTCCAAAATCGGGATAATCACGGGCGGCGTAGCCTACCAATATGTCAAGGAAGTGGCGCCGGATCTGGACTATTTCAAAATTGGTATGAGCTTCCCGATGCCCCTGCAGAGAATTGCCGAGTTTATCAAGGCCCATGAGCGCGTCATAGTCGTCGAAGAGCTGGAACCGTTCTATGAGGACCAGATCAAGGCGGTCGGCTACGAAGTCCAGGGCAAAGCGTATTTCGGGCATCTGGGAGAACTCTCACCGGAGCGCGTGGCTCGCGGCCTGAAAGAGGCCGGCGTGCTCAAAACCGTGCCGGTCGCGGCCATTCCCGCCGCACAGGGTATGTTTCCGCGACCGCCGGTGCTCTGCCCGGGATGTCCGCACCGGGGAGCTTTTATGGCCCTTAAGAAACTGGGTGTTGCCGTTACCGGGGATATCGGCTGCTATACGCTCGGCGTTCTGGAACCCCTCAACGCCCTGGACAGCTGCATCTGTATGGGTGCGTCGATCGGCAGCGCCATCGGCATGGAGAAAGTGAAAGGCTCCGAAAAAGGTACCGTCGCGGTCATTGGCGATTCAACTTTTCTTCACTCCGGAGTGACCGGTTTAATGGATGCCGTTTATAACAACAGCAACGTGACTGTTATTATCCTTGACAATCGGGCGACGGCCATGACCGGTGGGCAGATGCACCCGGCGACAGGGAAGACTCTCATGGGTGACGATGCCGGCAAAGTCGATATTCCAACGCTGGCGAGGGCGCTGGGCGTCAAAAACATCGCGCAGATAGATCCGTACGATTACGACAGTGTCCTCAAAACGATCAAAGAGCAGATAGCCGCCCCGGGGCCGTCGGTGATCATCACTACACGGCCGTGCGTCCTGATGCCCAAGCGGATAATGGAAGAACCATACGTCGTGGACCTGGAGTTGTGCAATGGCTGTTCCGCCTGCTTCCGCATTTCCTGCCCGGCCATTGAGGCCTCCTCGCAAGCCAATGAGCACGGTCATCCCAAAGCTGAAATCGACTCCTCGCTCTGCACGGGCTGCACGTTGTGTTCCCAGATATGTCCCACGGAAGCCATCATGCTCAAGAGCCAGTATGTGAAAGGATGAACCATGGCAAAAAACAACTTTGATATTTTGATAGTCGGCGTGGGCGGCCAGGGCGTACTGCTGGCCTCCGAAATCATCTCGGAAGTGGCCATGAAATCCGGGCTCGACGTAAAAAAGTCGGAGGTGCACGGCATGTCCCAGCGCGGTGGGGTGGTATCATCACACGTCAAGATTGCCTCCAAAGTTTACTCACCCACTATCCATTACGGGCAGGCCGACGTGGTCATGGCCTTTGAACAGGCCGAGGGATTGCGCGCGGTGGACTGGATGCGTCCGGACGGAGTCGCCATAGTCTCCGAGACGACGCTGGTGCCGGCGATCGTAACCTCGTCCAGGAAGTTTTCGTACCCCGACGACGCCGTCGCCGAGATCAGGAAGAAAACGGACCGGGTAATCGCCGTCCCGGCCGACAAGATCGCCGGTGAACTCGGTAACCCGCGCCTGGTCAACACCATCCTGCTGGGCGTTCTGTCCAACTATCTGCCCTTCGACATGGATCTCTGGACAGCGGTGATCAGGGCCAAGGTCAAGGCGAAGTTTATTGATGTCAATCTGGCGGCGTTTGGCCGCGGTCGGCAAATCAGGCTCGAGAACGTGGAGGCATAGCGCCGGTATGTCACGGTTGATGCTTGTTATAAACCCCGGTTCGACGTCCACCAAGACGGCCTATTTTGACGGTAACAGGAAGCTTGCCGAAGAAGGCATACGTCACGATGCTTCGGAACTGGCTAAGTTTGACAATGTTGCTGACCAGTTCGATTATCGCATGGTGGAGATTGACCGATGGATCGACGGTCTGGGAATCGCGGCTGGCACGCTGGCGGCGGTCGTGGGTCGCGGGGCACCCCTGAGACCCCTGGAAGGCGGCTCGTACGAAATCACTCAACAGATGCTGGACGATCTGCACCATAGGCGCTACTCTAACCACGCCTCCAACCTCGGGGCGATTATCGCCCATCACCTCGGCGAGAGGTACCGGGTGCCATCGCTTATATCAGACCCGATTACGGTGGATAATTTCAAGGAGATCGCCCGCATCAGCGGTGTGCCCGAGATCGAGCGCAAGTGTCGTGTGCACGCATTGAACATCAAAGAGGTTTGTCGCCGGGAGGCATCCAGGCTGGGGAAAAAACTCGAGGATGTGAATTTCGTG
>JAOUEU010000280.1 GCA_029858555.1 Candidatus Zixiibacteriota bacterium | reverse complement strand
CGTCTGATCATCGTTAATTTGTACTATTTCATCAGCCGGCTTATTCCAACCGCTGACGGTACTGTACTCTACCGTGTGAGAACCTATCGTAAGACCACTCTCTGTGTAGCCGCTGTCACGCCAGGTCCCGCCATCTACGCGCCACTGCGCCCCGGCTGCTATTGCTGCCGGCGGGGAAATTGTAACCTGTAATGAGCCTGTCTGCTGAATATAAGTTCCGCTGGTTGTCGTGGTTTGATCATCGTTAATTTGTACCGTTTCATTAATCGGAGTGTCCCAGCCGGCGATTGTTTTGTACTCTACGGTATGAGAGCCTACGGCAAGACCGCTCTCTGTGTAGCCGCTGTTTCTCCATGTCCCGCCGTCTACACGCCACTGCGCCCCGGCCGCTATTGCTTCCGGCGGCAGGATCGTCACCTGCAATGAACCTGTTTGCAGAACATAAGTTCCGGTAGTGGTTGTCGTCTGACCGTCATTAATCTGGACCATCTCGTTAGACGGCGTATCCCAGCCGGTGATAGTGTTGTACTCGACAGTGTGAGAGCCTACCGGCAGACCACTTTCTATGTAATCGCTGTCTCTCCATGCGCCGCCATCTACTCGCCACTGCGCTCCGGCGGTGACAGCTTCCGGAGGAAGGATAGTCACCTGCAATGAACCCGTTTGCTGAATATAAGTTCCGGTCGTGGTTGTCGTCTGACCGTCATTAATCTGGACCATTTCGTTAGACGGCGTATCCCAGCCGGTGATAGTGTTGTACTCGACCGTATGTGAGCCTATCGGCAGACCAGCCTCAATATAGTCGCTGTCTCTCCATGCGCCGCCATCTACTCGCCACTGCGCTCCGGCGGTGACAGCCCCCGGCGGTAAGATAGTCACCTGCAATGAACCTGTTTGCAGAACATAAGTTCCCGTAGTGGTTGTCGTCTGGCCGTCATTAATCTGGACCATCTCGTTAACAGGCGTATCCCAGCCGGTGATAGTGTTGTACTCGACAGTGTGAGAGCCTACCGGCAGACCAGCCTCAATATAGTCGCTGTCTCTCCATGCGCCGCCATCCACGCGCCACTGTGCCCCGGCAGTGACAGCCCCCGGCGGTGAGATTGTAACCTGTAATGAACCTGTCTGTTGGGTATACGTACCTGTTGTGGTTGTTGTCTGACCACCATTAATCGATACCGTTTCGTTGGCCGGTGTATCCCAGTCGCTGATGTCCTTATACCTTACCGTATGTGGGCCTGCTGAAAGGTCGGTTTCTACATAGCCACTATCTCGCCACGTGCGGTTATCGACCCGCCATTGCGCACCTGCATCTATAGCACCCTGAGGCAAAATCGTAACCTGCAATGAACCTGTTTGCTGGACATAAGTTCCGGTCGTGGTTGTCGTCTGCCCGTCATTAATCTGAACTATTTCGTTAGACGGCGTATCCCAGCCGGTGATAGTCTTGTACTCAACAGTGTGAGAGCCTACCGGCAGACCAGCCTCAATATAGTCGCTGTCTCTCCATTCGCCGTCATCTACACGCCACTGTGCCCCGGCAGTGACGGCCCCCGGCGGTGAGATTGTCACCTGTAAATAACCTGTCTGTTGGGTATACGTACCTGTTGTGGTAGTTGTCTGACCATCGTTAACTTGTACTGTTTCATCGGCCGGCTTATTCCAACCGCTGACGGTACTGTATTCGACCGTATGTGAACCGACCGAAAGACCGGTCTCCGTGTAGCCGCTATTATGCCACGTTCCGCCACCCACCCGCCACTGTGCTCCGGCAGCGGCAGCTTCCGGCGGTAAGATAGTGACCTGCAGTGAACCCGTATGCCGGATATAAGTTCCTGTTTTAGTGGTAGTCTGACTGTCATCAATCTGGACCGTCCGGCTATTCGGCTCATTCCAGTCAGGGATCGGCTTATATTCAATCGTATGAGTGCCTACCGGAACACAAGTCTCTGTATAGTCACTGTCCCGCCATTCGCCGCCATCCACCCGCCATTGCGCTCCGCCGGTGACAGCTTCCGGAGGTAAGACGGTAACCTGTAACGAACCTGTCTTTATAAGCCAATTCGAAGCAAAAAGGGCAAAGTCCGCTGAATTTATACCATTAACGCCATCAAAGTCGGCACAATCTTCGGGGTGGCCCGAGCATCCCGAGGGATCCAGCCACTGCTCGACGAAAATCTTTAGGTCCGGTAAATTGACATCACAATCCCCATTCAGATCACCAACGGGAAATTCGGCGCTCACCGAACCAGCCAGAGATACGGTTATCACGAGCGAGAGCAGTGAAATCCTCATAGATATGGACACTTTCAATCTCCTTCCTCACTGGTTTTTAGCCTACAGGCCGCGGTTTATCTTTATGGATTCCCGTTTTGCTGTCTTCTGCAAAATAAAATGGGAAACCTGCACCTTATGGGACTTAAAAAACGTAATTATAGGTTACCCGAATCACGCATTATAACATATTTTAGGGGGGTAAGTCAATAGTTATTACCCACGGCTGATTGCCTTTGATTGCCTTGTTCCTACCGGCAAATAGTGATATAATACGGATTAATACTAAAGGTGAGCTTAAAGTTCATCAAGATATTTTCCGGATTTCACAAAGGAATTCATGATGAAAAGAATTGTCAGGCCCCTTCTGTCAATTGTGATTTTATTCAGCACTACAGTTTGTATCAGTAAAGATTGGAATCAGTTTCGTGGCCCCCGCCGTAATGGAATAGCCACAGAATCGTCTCTTCTGATGAAATGGCCCGACGGTGGTCCCACTATGCTGTGGTGTTTGGAAGGGCTTGGTAGAGGATTCGCCTCGGTTTCCGTAGTGGAAGGAACTATTTATACTACAGGAATGATTGAGAAAACGGGGTATCTTTTTGCCATTGCTGACAACGGTAATCTCAAATGGAAAAAGGAATATGGCCCGGAATGGACGGGTTCACATCCGGGAACTCGCACAACGCCAACCGTTGATGGCGACCGGCTCTATATTATGAGTGGTCAGGGCAGAATAGTCTGTCTGAAACGGGACAATGGCGATCCGGTCTGGAAGGTAGATACGCTGGACAAATTCCATGGAAAGAACATCACATGGGGCATCGCTGAATCCGTATTGATTGACGGCGATAAAGTCTTCTGCACGCCGGGCGGCAAAGACGCTACAATTGTCGCATTGAACAAACATACAGGGCAAACCATCTGGACCACCAAAGGATTGAGCAATCTGTCTGCTTATTGCTCACCCATACTTTACAAAACAGCCAAGAAACGCCTGTTGTTTACGATGGTAGAGAAGTTGATTGTATGTGTAGATAGTGAGAACGGCAAGGTTCTTTGGACGGTTCCCCATGAAACCCGCAATGATATAGCCGCCGTCACACCTTTTGCGTACTGTCAAAATCGAGTATATTTTACCAGTCACGGAACCGGTGGAACAATGATTAGATTTCCACAGGATGGCAGCAATTATACAGAACTCTGGTCCAGCAAAGCTTTGGACTGCCTTCACGGAGGAGTTGTTCTACAACGCGGTCTCTGTGGCTCTGACAGCAAAGACAATTGGGTGTGTCAGAATATCAGTACCGGCGAGGTAATATTCCAAGAAAAACTGCTCGACGCCAAAGGCTCCATCGTATGTGCAGAGAGAATGCTGTATTGCTATAGTGAAAAAGGCACTCTCGCTCTTGTCGATCCATGGCGGGACGGAATGAAATTGGTTAGCTCATTCAAAATAAGTCTGGGGACAGGTGAGCATTGGGCACATCCGGTTGTATTTAACGGCCGTCTCTATATCCGACACGGAGATGCCTTGATGGCGTTCGATATTAAGAAATAATAGTGTGTGAAACATAAATAGCCCCCTTTCATCCTCTCCGGCATGTTCAGATTATTTTGTGAGCAGATCTACCATCAGATTCCAGAAGCGTTGTTCGTCGATAGTGAAGAGGATGCG
>JAOUEU010000281.1 GCA_029858555.1 Candidatus Zixiibacteriota bacterium | reverse complement strand
CGATTGTACTGATAAAACGCAAACACTCCCGGCACAACATTGGTGCTGTTTATCTGGTTGATATTGCCGATGCTGTCGAGACTCACATCATCCCAAGAATTGCGGTCGAACCTCTCGGTATTGAGAGTGTCATAGCAAATGAAATCGTTGCGGAAGACCAGATCATCGGCAAGGGTCATTGATGACGAAAACAAGTCCAGAAACACCAATACAGATGAGACAACTATCGTGTAGCCTGCGAGTTTCTTATTCACTATCCGCCCTCCGGGATGCCATGATTGACAACATTATCAATATACCTCAAATCCCATATATGTCAATAGTTGTATGATTAGACCCGTTTTTCGCAGTCTGCGCGAACACAGCAATCTAAGGTGAACAAACTGTTGCATTGTCTCTGGCATACAGGTGTAGTCATGACAACATGGCGCACTGCGCCTCCGGAGACGTTCCTCATAGAAGCCATACCGCCGGCGTTAATATAGCACATCACCCTGCCAACCCCTGGCAGCGAGATGTGAGGTGTTTTCGCCAACGTGGAGTATAACGGCGGCGTTCAGGATATGCGGATGATTAATGCCCGGGTTTGGTGGGGGGAGAGGGTGAGAACGGCTGGCATCTCTGACCTCGAAAACGTAGTCGGTATCCGAAGCCTTCTTTCTGCGGTTACTCGGTTTTTCGAGGACACCGCACACTGCATCGCTAATGGGGATTTCCCGCTCGTCAGTCTTTGGCTGCTCTAATCAACTGCAATTTCTGGAGTTAAAAAAGTCAAGAAAAAAATGGTGCCGAAGGGGGGACTCGAACCCCCACTCCCTTGCGGAAACTGCGCCCTGAACGCAGCGCGTCTACCAGTTTCACCACTTCGGCAGCTGATTCTAATCAGCCGGGCCGCGGTTTTGCCGTCGGCTGGCAGTGTCAAATATACAAGCACAGAACCGAAAAGCAATACAAATTTTCCCACCCGAGAACGCCGCTTCCCGTTTCAGGCACCGCCCGGCCGGCATCACTCAGGCCGCCGCTCCAAACGGATATCCCCCCCGGCAGGGCCGGACGCAATCTGGCAATCCGAAGACAGTGATTTGGTTCTGACGGCGGGCCGAGGGGAGAGATGATGACTTTTTATTTCTTGCTCGTGAAATAGTGACCTTTGAAGCCTCTTCCCATGACTCCGTCAGTTGCGAAGAGGCCGAAACCGAAGTTGAAGTCACTCTGCAGATTGGGAATAGCCCGACAGCACCAGATGATATCCCCCTTCCGCCAGGTGCTGGTCGCCGACGGTGGCGCGAAATCGAAATTGTGATGAACCTCTTTCTCACCGCCGGTGGAAACATGCAGGTACACCCGGTAGTCGGCATGAAAGTCCTGCCGTCCTTCCAGGCCGAACAGGAAGTAGATCGAATCCGCCGTCGAGACAAGGTAACTCTGCCGCAACTGCAGAGACCGATCCAGGTCGTATGGCAGAACGTCGGGACTTGCCTCCTGCCAGGAGCCACGGCATGCCGCGATGTAGTCGTTCACAATCACCCGCCCGTCGGAATCGAGATACTCCCGCAGCATCTTCAGGCGGGCTAGATAGAGCAAGGAGTCGCGCAGTGTGCCCTCGTCAAAAACCGGTCCGCCATACAACTCCATCGGCGTCTCTTCAACCCTGTAGAGGTGGGCCCCCGTTTCCTTCACAAACATGGCCGTGTCATCGACCGACCTTGTCTCGAATGTCAGGCTGTGTCGACGGTGCTTGTCGGGGTAGTTGCTCAGGGCTATGATGATTTCAAACCGGCCGTCCTGAAGACGCGGCATCAGGTAGTCCACGGCATCGAAAACATTGTGCCTCAGGGCGAGGTTTAGAAGGAAAGGGTCGTGAACAGACTGCAGCACGTACAGAAATCTGAACCGGTCCCGGAACCTCGATGCCGGATTGGAATAGTGCTCGTTATGCGCCATGAAGGAATACACCGGGTAGAACGAGCACAACTCCTCGTGCATTGTCAGAAAGACACGCCCTTTCCGTGACTCCATCTCGGTTGCATCCAGACCCCATGTCGGTGCCCGGGCAGTGCGAGCGGTGCGCACCAGGTCAGTTTTGGCGAAGCTGTTGAAACTATGTATGAAAAATACCAGCAGAAAAGAAACCGCTATCGGCACGGCCAGTCGTATCTTTTGCCTTAACCGCGCCCACCGCAAAGCACCCGCCAGGGCGAGGCCGATAAACGGCCCGGCTATCACCAGAATGAATTCATTGGCCTTGATGAGATTGACCGGCCTGTCAAGAGCGCCCAGGAGACTTCCCACCAGATAAAAAACGGTGCAGGTCCCCGCAATCAGAAGCAGCCCCCGGTTGAGCGCCGTCCGGGCACGTCGCAGAGCGTAGAGGATGGCCGCCAGGAACAAAAGACCCGCCAGAGAAAATTCCTGGTACTTAAACAGTATGCCGGTGCTGCCCAGATGATGCCAGCGCTGTTGGGCCGGGTCATAACCGTGTATCACCGCTGCGATCAGTAATGGCAGCCAGTAGGGAGCACTGACAAGAGCACTGACGGCGAGTACACCAACGGCCGCTTTGAATCGGAAATGCCCGAGACCTTCAACGTATCGCCACTTACTCAGAACCGTCAGGCGCAGCAGCACCAGCAGACCACCGATGAAAAAGCCGTAATAATAGGTCATAAAGAGCATGCCGCCGATTATTCCGCCCACTGTGTAAAACCGCCAGTCAGCCCCCGGCTTCTTCACGCGCTCGATGAACAGCAGCCACCATGGTATAAAAATGGCGTTGCCGACAAAGGCGTGAGGGCTGACCAGTGTCAGAACCTTGCCCGAGGAGCAGAACAGGAAAGTGAACAGAGTAATCAGGAACGCCTGCATCGGACTCACTATCTTCCTCCACAGATAATAGAGAACCGCAGGCCCGAGGAGAAACATGATCAGATTGCCGACTTTTAGCATCTTGAAAGTCTCCACCGAAAACAGCCGGGAATACAGCGACAGGAGGAAGTAGTAAATGGGCGGATAGAAAGAGGGTAGATCCTTGTAGTACATGTCGGAGAAAAAGCCGAACGCGTAGTACTTCATGACCATGGCCAGACGCAACTTCTGATCGCCGGCAAATCCGTTGATGCTGAACGGCGTGCCGTCAAACATCAGGGCCACGGCAACAAAACCCCAGAGCGACAGGCAGATTATGCAGAGAGACGATTTCACACGCCACGATACCGACGAGCACCAGATTAGTACGATGGCGAAGTAGAACAGCAGGGCCCAGAAATCGAGCCAGATGCAGTCCCTGATAAGCACATCCTCGGTAAACGTCTTTCGGGAAAGAGACATGTCAGCCAGGCAGATGGCGAAGATGAGGAAGACCAGGATTATCGCGGTCAGGGCAACATACTGTTTTGGTGGGCGAATCAGGTTCATATCTAGGGATCTCTGCGTGCAATAAATACTCGCGTAATCTCCAAGTCAAATCAAAACTGGACAGGCAGACTGATAATCGCGGATATTCCGGCGTGCTCGGGGCCGTAACCGGAGTCGGTGGATTTTGACCTCGCTTTTTCTGATGTCGTGGCTTATTTTGTGGCCCGCAGGGCGTAGCGGAGGGTTGTCTGATGATACCATTGATGTCCCTATCTGAATGCTGGAGTCAGTCACGTGATCTTCTGAGAGTCCATCTACAAAAGGACTTGGCTATCCTGTTCTGTCTTGCCCTCTCGGTAAGGGTCGTCGTGCTGGTGCTGAGCCTGGTACAACTGGGCACAGACGGTCTCTTTTCGACTTCGCAGGATACAGTCTACTACGTTAAAGCTGCCAGGGCGCTGGCTCTTGGCGCGGGTGACTATGAGTCCGCTGTTTTCTCCCACGGACCGGGTTATCCCTGCTTTTTGATGGTTTCATTCGTGGTTTTCGGCGTCGCCGCCTTGCCGGCTCTCGTCATTCAACTGATCCTCGCGAGCCT
>JAOUEU010000279.1 GCA_029858555.1 Candidatus Zixiibacteriota bacterium | reverse complement strand
AATGAACGTGCGGCGCTTGTTGCGAAGAATATTTCTCCAGGCCATTTTTATGTACATATGCATCCGGTCGATCTCCTAATGCATCCGCATGGCCCGTACCGGGGTTGTCCGCGCGGCCTTAAGGGCCGGGAATATTGATATGAAGACCGCCGCCAGAACGACGGTAATGCCCGGGATGTAAAAGCTGCGCGTATTGAGTTCAGTGTACATCGTGGTGAACTCGACGCCGCCGTAGGTAAACGGCGTGGGCATGGTGATGCCGTGTATCGAGAGGGCATAGTTGATGACGTAGGCCAGCAGACAGCCGATGATGACGCTCATCACGGCCATGATTATAACTTCCACTTGCACCAGTCGGAATACCTGCCCGGGACTCGTGCCGAGCGCGCGCATGACGCCGTACTCGCGGATACGTTCCAGAACCGTCATCAACACCGTATTGAGGACACCCACCGTGACGACCAGCGTTATAACGAAAAGCATAATCCACGATCCCTGCTGGTCGGCTTTCATTGCGGTATAAAATGATTTGGCAAACTCCTGCCAGGGAGCGACAGCCAGTTCCGGTAACGACAGATTTCGTTCGATATCTGCAGCCACCTGGAGCACCAGGTCCAAATCCGCGACGATGACCACCAGTTCGTGGATTTTGCCCGGCAGAGCAAGCAGTTCCTGAGCATCACGCAGGGGCAGGTAAAAAGCCGTCTGGTCGTAGACCTGGTCGCCGCTCGAGACCAGCCCGATGACAGTGAACACGTCGTTGGCGATGGAGCCGTCGGCGGCTTGTGAAACGATGACGACCTCATCATCGACACGGGCCTTGAGGACCCTGGCCAGGCCTTCGCCAAGGAGAGCCTCGCGGGCGGGCGGCGCGGAGAAACCGCGACCGCTGATGATTTTCTTGTCGAACCGCGTGGCGGAATTCTCCTTTTCCGGATCGATGCCGATGATCTGTGCTCCGGCGCTTTTCTCGCCGACGGACACCAACCCCGCCGAATAGAGTCTCGGAGTCCACTGCTCTACTCCCGGCACACCGGCTATGATTTCACCGACCTTCTCATAGTCCTGAATGTTCTTGTACAACGAGGGGCGGTCGAGATAGCCACGGGCGTGAATCTGGATATGCCCGAGACGATTGCGGGTGAACATGCTGATGATGTTATTATAGCTGCCATCCGACCAGGCGATCGATATCGATGCCAGCGTGAAACCGCCGAACATCGTCAGCACGGTCAGAATGGTCCGCCGCTTCTGGCGGAAGACGTTGCGGAAAGCAATCTTGAACATCATCGTCGTCTTTGCCCTCATTCCTGGGAACGAAGATGCCGCAGTGAAAAAACATCTTCATCGACAGCGATATCATACTCAAGCAGATTGTACCGGATCACGGTTTTGTGTCCCTCTTTATTCTGGGGAATCATTTCCATCACGGCGGGTATTCTGCGTTCGCGGAACTGCCGGACGTCGCTGAACTTCAGCACCCGCATGAGCGTTCCTTTTTCATCAAAGTACTTCTCCCAGACGGGTACGTGGTCCTTTTCCCGCACCGCTATGAGGATATTCCCCCAGACGATGGGCAAATCCTCCCTGGGGATACTGTTTATGTAAATGAGACCTTCTTCAGCGTCTTCGACCGTCACCAGTTCATACGTAAAATCCTCGAATAGTGAAAACTCTTTGACCAGATCGTCATTGGTAAAATCCGAACCCATCCAGGAACTCATCATCATCGAGGGGGGTATCTTTATCACTTTGTTCGTTTTTGGCAGATAGTTCCACATTTCATTTTCAATGCGCAAAGTGCCGACACCGTTTTCCTTTTTCGGCGCCGTGATGCGAATGAAGGTCTTATCCATGCCGATTGACCAGGCCTTCATGGCCAGCGTCCGCTGCCAGTGCGGCGTTATAATCTCCATTTCCAGTTCGGCATAACTGGAGTTGGCCCGATACAATTCGTCGACCTCTTTCATCAGCTTCTTGACGTCGATCTCTTCCGCCCGAACCGATTTGGTCAACGCCCACACAGCCATCAGGATCAGGAAAAACGCAACCGCCTCGAGTATGGCTCGAACTTTCATTTCACAATTCCTCCCAAAAAGATGTCTGTCAGTTTCTTCGGCAGAGCCTCGCTTTCAATACTGGTTACACCCATAGCCGCGTGAAAGAGAATACCGTCGAGCAGGGCCGCCAGCATCGCGGATACGAGATTAGCGTCGACCGGCCGAAACACCCCCTGCCGCACGCCCTCTTTGACTATGGATGCCAGATATTCTTTTACCCGGCGGTAACTCTCAGTGAGTCCCTCAAACAGCGGTCGGCCGCCGCTGTGGGGAATTCCCGATGCATACAGGTCAAAGAGGATATCCAGACGGTCTTTCTCCAGCCTGAAGAAGTCGAAACTGGTCGATATATACTGTTTCATCTTCTCGGCCGGGTCAACTATATCACTGAGCCGACTTTTCATGTGGGCGTCAAAATCCTCGAGCAGGATGCCGAAACAGCCTTCTACCAGTTGCTCCTTGCTGGAAAAATACTCGTACAGCGTCCCTTTGCCGACCCCTGCGGTTTCAGCGATATCGATCATCTTGAAATCGTGTATCCCCTTTTGGGCGAATACCTTCATGGCGCTACGGAAAATCTCTTCGCGCTTTTTGTCCTTGTCTATAATCTTGGGACTCATCCGGTTTTTTCTCTCATAATACCGACCAGTCGGTCATAATAAATGTACGTCTGACGGGATTGTCAAGTTTCATTTTTGGGGGGATTCGGGAAAGCTTGCGAGACTTGCCTGAGTCCCGAAAGTATCCGGTTAAATCTATATTACATAAAGGCTTGACCTTAAGAGCCGCGGTTGTTATTTTGGTGCTGCAGGTCGTCTTTAGGGACCTTGAACCAGTATGAAATGGAGCAAACCAGGCATGAATCAGCGGGCGATAACGCCTCAGGAATCGCTGGTACAGATAAACATCAACGGCCAGCCGCTTACACAGTTGCTCTGCAGTCCCGTTAACCTCAAAGAGCTGGCGGCCGGCTGGCTGCTGACTCAGGGGATTATCGACGGTCTCGATGATGTCAGTTCGCTCGGTGTTTGTGAAGACGAGGCGGAAATTAACGTCGTCCTCAGAGACGGCTACCCGCCACCCGACAGCGAGTTTCACCCCGTGATTACTTCCGGCTGCTCGGGTGGGCGCATGGATTTGCGCCTGTACACCCTCGATGAGAAACCTGTTGCATCCAAACTGACAGTCCAGGCCGCGCGTCTGCCCGGCCTGTTATCGGCCATGTTTCGCGAGCACGAAGCCAGTTGTCCGGTCCGAGGCATGCATTGTGCCGCCCTGATTGTGGCCGATGATGAGCGAGATATGATTATTACCCGGGACGTGGGACGGCACAACGCCGTCGATAAGGCCATCGGCGTCGGCCTTATGAAGAGTCTGGATTTCGGGCGCACTATTATCGCCACCAGCGGGCGTATATCGTCGGATATGATTCTCAAAGCCTGGCGGGCAGGGATACCGGTTGTCCTGTCACCGCGCTCGATAACGACCATGGCTGAAGATTTCGCTCGAAAGGCCGGCATAGCCGTGGTAGCCCGTCTGGCAAGGCCTGACCGGGTTATGGCAGGTAAAACCGACAGGATTGTGATGCCATGACCACCGCAGTAATCCTGGCCGGCGGCCGCAGCCGCCGTTTCGGAAGTGACAAAGCTGCATTCGAAATCAGGGGTCGACCGATGGTCAGCATCGTGGCTGATGTTCTGGGGGGTATATTCGACGAGGTCTTCGTGGCCGGCGGCGAACCGCAGGAATACGAGAAACTCGGCCTGGTCTGTTTCCCGGACCCGGTGGAGGGGAAAGGGGCGCTGGGCGGCGTCTATAACGCCTTGAGCCGGGCCTCGTCCGAGTACATCTTCTGCTGCGGTTGTGACATGCCCCTCATCCGAAGGAATGTTGTCGGCGCGATCACCGACCACGTGGGCG
>JAOUEU010000278.1 GCA_029858555.1 Candidatus Zixiibacteriota bacterium | reverse complement strand
CTGGAAGCGTCCCGGCCAGTCGGTGCGCGCCAGACCCTCCCGCTGGGCTCTTCGAGTGAGCGGCAGGCCGTTTTTGGCCAGGATGGCCGATGCTTTCAGTGCCAGGGCGGCATTCCTCATCTGGTGTATGCCCTTCAGGGATGTCCGGACGCCGGCCCAGCGGGCGCCGTTGTACCTGAAATCAAACTTCATTTCTTCCGGATACAGGCGCATATCGCGGGCGGACAACCTGAAAAACGGCGCCTGCTTTTCATAACAGGTATGCCGAATTACTTCCTCGGCCTCCTCGGGCAAGAGACCCACCAGATGCGGTATCGCCGGCTTGATTATGCCCGCCTTTTCGCGGGCTATTTTGATCAGCGAACGGCCGAGTATTTCCATGTGATCCCGGCTTATTTCAGTAGTCAGGGTCAGTTCCGGCCGAAGAACATTGGTGGCGTCGAGCCGCCCTCCCAGCCCGGTTTCTATCACGGCAACATCGACCCGGGCGCGGCGGAAATGATCGAAGGCCATCGCTGCCAGCAATTCGAAAAAGGACAGCTTGCGCCGGGCCAGTTCCGGCCGATTGGCGTCGATAAAGGACACTACCGACCGTTTCGAGATTTTCCGGCCGTTTACGCTGATGCGCTCCCTCAGGCTGACCAGATGCGGCGAGGTAAACAGACCCGTCTTATATCCCTGGGCCTGCAGAATGGCCGCCAGCATGGCCGCCGTCGAACCCTTGCCGTTCGTTCCGGCCACGTGGATGGTCCTGTACGCGGTCTGCGGTGCCCCGATGGACTGAAGGAACTCACTGATATTGCGAAGCCCCAGCTTCAGTCCAAAAAACTCACGGGAGATAATAAATCTTTCCGCAGAAACATATGTATGTTTCCGCATTATCTTCTCCACATATATTTCAGCAGTTTGATGACGGTCTCGCGAAGGTCCCGGCGGTTGACAATTTTATCGACAAAACCCTTTTCCAGAAAAAACTCCGACGACTGAAAACCCGGCGGCAGTTCCTGGCCGATCGTCTGTTGAATAACGCGCGGGCCGGCGAAACCCAGCAGAGCTTTGGGCTCCGCCAGAATCACGTCACCCAGTGAAGCGTACGACGCCATCACACCGGCCGTGGTCGGGTTGATGAGTATCGATATGTATGGAATTTTCTTGTCCGCCAAGACGGCCAGCAGCGATGATGTCTTGGCCATCTGCATCAGTGACAGGATACCTTCCTGCATCCGGGCGCCGCCGGACGACGAGACAATGATCAGCGGCACCTCCCTCGCTATCGCCCGCTCGATGGCCCGGGCGATTTTCTCCCCCACCACCGAACCCATCGAGCCGCCGATGAACTCAAAGTTCATTATCGCAAACGAAACCGGGATCCCGTCGATCTCCGCCATGCCGGCAATGACGCCCTCCGTGGCGCCGGATTTCTGCTGGGCGGCCCGCAACCGATCCGGGTAACGCTTCGAGTCTTTGAACTTGAGGGGGTCTTTGGACGTCAGGTCGGCGTCGTGCTCTTCCAGCCGGCCGCCATCGAGCAGCAGACCGATATACTTGTGGCTGGAAATCCGGAAGTGAAAATCGCACGCCGGACACACCCAGAGCAGCTCCTCCATCTTCTTGGAGTAGACAATCTCACCGCACGATTCGCACTTCGTCCACAAACCTTCGGGGATATTCTTTTTTTCCCGAGCCTCAAAGGCCGGCTTTGTCTTTCTGAACCAGGCCATCGTTTACCAGCCATCTTCCTCGTCAAGGTAGTTTACAAACACGAGAGCATCTTCCACGGGCCGACGGTAATAATCCGGTCGCCGGTACAAATAGCTGAAGCCATGCCTCTGGTAGAAGGCTCTGGCTTCGGTGTTACTGGGACGAACCTCCAGTATAATGCACTCGCAGCTCGCCTTTTTAACGTCTCTTAAAATATGTTCCAGCAGTTGTTTTGCAACCGATTTTCTTCGATGAGCCGGATTGACCGCCAGGTTGGTGAGATGTCCTTCCGGCCCGACTGCCAGATAGCAGGCGTAACCTATTACGTTGCCGTCACATTCCGCCACGATCGCACCCCAGCCCTCATCGCTGATCTGCTCTTTGAAAGCCGATTCCGGCCACGGATCTGAAAATATGGCCCGCTCCAGCTTGACCACCTCGGCCAGGTCGCGGCCGGCCAGCGGTCTGATCGTCAGGGTCGGCTCATTTCTTTTGGCGACGCTGTTCAAAGCGAATCTCCGCTTGCGATCTCTGCAGGTAAAGTGGCTCCAGGGTGACGAGGTCGTCCTGATGGCCTGATGTCAGTTTCGCCGTCCCCAGATAAAGCACATCGGAAACATCGTAGATTATCTCACCGCCGCCGAAGCGCGGCAGGTCGGGGAACAGGTCGGCGATGTTCACACCCATCCCGGCCGCCGGGCAATCCGTCAGCCCGGCCACCAGTTCACCGGCCGCGGCAGTGGAGATGCTCAACGCACCACCCGCACCGCCGATAACCTTTGCCACGAAATACTGGTCCCGCGTCTGGGGAACGATTACGGCCACCTCGCCGCTCGCCTCTCCCAGCACGTAGGCGGCCACCTCGAAGAGGTCCACACCCACTACCGGAATGTTCAGGGCCACGGCGATACCCTTGGCCGCCGCCAGGCCGATTCTCAGCCCGGTAAAGGAGCCCGGACCCGTCACTGCGACAATGCCATCCAGATCGTTTTTCTGCAGGCCGGCCGACTGCACCAACTCACCGATCTTTTTGATAATGAACTGCCCGTGCGATTTTTCCACCTCTTCACTCGATTTGACCAGGCGATCCCCGCCAAAGGAGAGTCCCAGCCTCAAAACACGGCTGGAGGTGTCAATGGCCAGTATGCTTTTCCCCGAATAGTCCATCATTTCTCGATGAAGGAGATGTCGATCTGCCTTTCTTCGTCACTGATTATTTTGAACTTCAGGCGATAGTATCTATCGGGCAGCAGTTCGGCGGCTCTTTCGCCCCACTCTACGACGATTATACCTTCCCGGGACAGGTAATCCTCCCAGCCTATCTCCCGCAACTCCGAAACATCGCCCAGACGATAGAGATCAAAATGATACAGGGGCCTCTGTCCGTGATATTCGTTGACAAAAGTGAAGCTGGGCGAATGGACTTCCCGCTCGTTCAAGCCCAGACCTTTGGCCAGTCCCCGCACGAATACGGTCTTTCCCGAGCCCAGGCTTCCTGTCAAAACCAGCACATCGCGGTTAAGAAAGCAGGTGCCACCGAGTTTTTCGGCCAGGCCGAGAGTCTCCTGTTCGGAGTGTGATGTGATGTTGAGGACCTTTCCCACGGATTTACTTTGGATTCAAAACCGCGATCGGCACGACCATCTCTTCCAGGGATATGCCTCCGTGCTGAAAGGAATTCTGGAACAGCCGCACCATCTCGTTATACTTGTTGGGATACACGAAGTAATAATCTTCCTTGGCGATTATGTATGTGGTGGCGATGGTGAACGACGGCAGATTCCATTCTCCGGGTTTTTTGATCAGAAGTGATTCCTTCTCGTCGGAGTTGAGATTATCGCCGTACTTGTAGCGAAGATTCGTGGACGTCGACCGCTTTCCGTGTGCCATGGTTCCGCGGCGGCAGAGCACCGAGCCATGATCCGAGGTGACCACTACCGTGAAGCCCCGGCCCGCAAAGGCCTTCAGAATCGCAAACAGGGGCGAATGTACAAACCAGCTTTTCATCAGGGAACGGAAGGCCCCCTCAGTGCCGGCGATTTCCTTCAATATCACATTGTTGGAACGTCCGTGGGCCAGGATGTCGAGAAAGTTGAAGACGAAAGTCACCAGGGGGCTGTCAAAGAAATCAGAGATGCGCTTGGCCAGGGCCGCGCCCTCGGTGTTGTCGTAGATCTTGACATACTTCATCGGCCGCTCAAGGCGCAAACCCTGGCGGACCAGGCTGTCGGCGAACAGCTTCTCCTCGTTACGGTTAAGAGAGCCCTCTTCGGCCGAGTC
>JAOUEU010000277.1 GCA_029858555.1 Candidatus Zixiibacteriota bacterium | reverse complement strand
GGACTGTTGTTCCGGAGTTCCTGGGGTTTTCTCATGTTCGTAGTCGCGACGGCGGTATCATTACTACCGATGGAACTCGGGATGCTCGAATCTCCGGCTACGTTTGCACGACCACCATCCACATTGTTCGCTGATGCTGTATTCGTTCTGTTTGGCTGGGGTCTCTACATTCACAGGGATCTAATGGGCCGCTTAGCGCGCCGCGCCTGGGTGGATACATCGCTCGGAGTCGTGTGCTTCGTGGCACATTTAGCCTTTGTATCCTCGCTGATTGAAGGGAACAGAGCACTCCACATCCCGTCGATTATCTTCGCCTCGCTGTCGATTTGGCTTTTCGTATATGGGATTACGGGGCTGTTCATCCGGTATGGCAGCAGACCCAGCCGCATCGGGCGCTACATTGCCGATTCATCTTACTGGTGCTATCTGGTGCACCTTCCGCTGGTTGCTTGGCTATCGGTCCTGCTGGCCGATTGGCAGATGCCCGCAATATCGAAATACGCGATTGTACTCTCGACTACAGTGCTGGTTTGTCTTCTGACTTATGATCGCCTGGTGCGTTCGACGCCAATTGGAGTCCTGATTAACGGGCGACGACGACCTTAAGGGTGCACCACGAGTCGATCCAACGCGGTTTTTGCCTGGCTTGACTTCAGGCCGCAAGGTTTCGAACCGTGAGGCTTCCGAGAAAGCCGTTGCGTGCGATAAAGATAAGGTGTATATGTACCTGGACAACCACCAGGATCGTATAGGAGGGTTGAAGCCCCTTCTGTGCCCTGGCTGTGAGAGTTGACCAACGTGCAAATCAAAACGCGAGAAAGCTGGATAGCGAATATCCATGACTGGATACGTCGTCATCAGTGTCGCTGTGTGTCCGAGCGCTTGGATATCGCTAACTTATTGTGGAATCAACAGGTTAAGTCGGACGGATCAATGCCGCAGTCTCCGGCAAGCCGATTGCTTGTGAAAGTTGCGGCAAACCCGTGAATCGCGGTGTGCTCTGATAGATCGTATATTATGTCACCTGGCGTCGCCGATGACGCCAGATTTGACAGGAATACTGGCGTGGCCGAGGTAATGGCGTCGTTGTCGATAGAGCATCGCCGTCAAAAAGGAAGCATGAACCGGGAGTTGGGGCAGGGCTTCCAAGGGCGGCCTCGGCCATGCCTCTCAGTATGTTACCGGACGTGTCTCATGGATTCCGGTGATTGGTGCACACCTCTCCGATAAGGGTCATGGAGATGAAAACGCATAATGATCGGCAGGCCCTAATCGATCCGACTGTACTGTCTTCTGAGAAGTCGAGCCTTTACCTGGTCAACCCTTGCAGCGGCAGTAATGTTGCCGGTCTGACGGAGTGTATTGATTTGCTCGGCTATCGTTATCTTTGCGCCAACCTGTCACTGCCAACCCTGGCTGCTATGGTGGACGAGAGCAAGTTCGACGTGGCCATATGTGATGAGAATGTCGATGATATCGACTTCGACCGGCCTTGCGATATTGTCGGTCTCACTATTTATCACTACCAGCGCGAACGCACCTTCGAGATTGCCCGCGAGTTTAGAAAACGAGGCCGACTTGTTATAGTCGGTGGCCCTTATGCCACCCAGAATCTACAGAGCGGCCACCCGCTCTTCGACGTCGTTTTTTGCGGTGAGGCCGAACTAACATGGCCGCAGTTCCTGGACGATTACCTGCGTGGCGATTTTCACTCTCTGTATCAGGAGCGTGATCATCCCGATATCACGTCTCTGCCGCCGCCGCGTTTCGACCTGATGCGCAACGAGCGCTACCTCCTGGGGGCTCTTCAGTGCGGTCGCGGTTGTCCCCACAAGTGCGATTTCTGTACCTGCACGGTTCTGTACGGACGTACCATGCGTTACAAGACGAACGACCAGATTATTGCTGAACTCGAGCAGCTCCACAGCCTGGGATACCGCAGTATCTTTCTGCTCGACGACAATCTGGTGGGCGATCGGATGCGGGCCCGGGAAGTTGTGACAGCCATACGCGACTGGAATGAGTCGCAGGCAGAACCGGTCATGTTCTCGACCAGCGCCTCGATTGACATCGGGACCCAGTCGGATCTCGGGAAGTTATTCGGGGAGGCTCTTATTACCAATGTCTTTGTCGGAATCGAAACCCCGAATAAGGAGAGTCTGTCGGGGGCCGGCAAGCACCAGAATCTCCGAAGCGATGTCCAACGGGACGTGGAGCTTTTGCACAGCTACGGCGTAGATATAGCCGCCGGCATTATCGTCGGTTTTGACGATGACGATATATCGATTTTCCATCGCCAGGCCGCCTTTCTTCAGGAATTGTCGATCCCGGTGTCGTTCGCGGGTATGATGCTGGCTCCGGATGGAACTGAGTTGAAAGAGCGTCTGATCAGAGAGGGGCGGTATCTTGGCGGCGAAGAAGTAAAGGACCATACCTGCAATACCAACGTGCGGCCAAAGAACATGACCTACGATCAACTGCGAAACGGCTATTTCTGGATGATGAACGAGCTATATGACGAGCGCAACTTTCTCGAACGCGTGCGCGGCGCCTTGGCGCGGTTTCCCGAACCGTCAGCCCTGGCTCGTCGCTACAAGCCGCGTGAGATGCGCGACCCGCTGAAGTTCGTATCCATCATGGCGCGTTTGCTGAGCTACTATATCACCGGAGGCTCTACGCTTCGATGGCTGCTCTGGCGCTACCTTCTGGTGATCCTGAAATACCGCAGACAGGCGGCCGTCGCCATATACTGGCTTATCGCCTTCAAGCACTTTCGGGAGATGCTGATCCGTAACGGGGTTCTCAAGAATGTCGATTTCGACGATACAACCTGTGAAAACAGAGATGTTGAAGAGTACTATTCAGCAACACCATGAAATTGAACCGGTCGTACAACGGTATGCCCGAGTGGGGCCGGCTGTGCATGTTGGTCTGTTGCCACCTTCGGCATGCTCAAAACCGGGTCTCGGGCAGGCATGAACTGGCTATTTCGTGATACGCCGCTGGCGTGGTGGCGGAGCATCGTTGAGCGACGGGCAAAGTGGATAGTCGCGATCACGCTGCTTGTTACGCTGGTATTCGCCAGGGCTCTGCCGGAACTTCGATTCGAAAACGCACCCGGAAAACTAAATCTCCCACCGGATGATCCCGTAACAGTGCAGCGCGACCGGTTCGAGTCCCGGTTCGGAGGCGGTAAGACGCTCCTGATTGGACTGCAATTCGACCGGCCAATCGATGGCAACGCCATTAGCCTCATCCGTGACCTTACCGACCGGATGGAACAGCTTGATGGCGTGCGGTCGGTTTACAGTATCACCAACGCCATCGAGTTCAACTGGATACCCTCGCTGGTAGTATATGTTTTGCGGCCCGGACGGGTGCTGCCCCAAGATGATCTACCGGCTGACTCGACGGTCGATCGATCGCTGAGCCGGCTGCTGGATCATTCGTTGTACGGGGGTAGACTAATCTCGCAGGATCGGCGATCAACAGCGGTCGTCTTGAGCGCGGATCCGTGGGCGGAGTCTGACAGGGCGGACCTGGTACCGTGGCTGCATCTGGTCGACAGTCTCCAACAGATCACCCGAGCTGCCAGCGATCAAAATGTAAAGGTGTCCTATGCCGGCACGCCGATTCTGAATATTGCCTTGCAGAAGGCCATGCGACGCGACCTGTCTCTCTTTGGTCCGATTAGCGTGGCCGCTTTTGTAATCGTCCTGATACTTGTTTTTCGGGCTTGGCGACCTGTCCTGGTCGGGTTGGTGACCGCAATGCTCGCGTTGATTTGGTCGGTCGGTCTGCTGCCGCTGACCGATACGCCGATGTCAATCGGATTGTCGATGATTATTCCTCTGATCCTGTCATTCTCCTTGATGTATTCGATTCATCATCTCGCCTGTGTGTATCGCTCCAGAGTGAGGGTGGGTGAACGGTCACAGGTGATCCGGTGCTGGCAACTGCTTGTAATTCCTAACCTTCTCTGCGGTGTCACCACCTGGTTGGG
>JAOUEU010000047.1 GCA_029858555.1 Candidatus Zixiibacteriota bacterium | reverse complement strand
TCTGACAGCCAGTACCGAGCCGCCAACATTTGACTTGTACCGCATTTTGGCATCAGGTATATTGGTGCTTTAAATTCCTCAGTTGAACCGATAACAAGAAGTGATGATCGGCTCCAGAGACGGCTTGACGGCTTTACTGCTATGCGCCATGGTGGCCGGCCTGTCCTGCTCGGATAACCCGGCTGTTCGGCGAAGATATGAGGCCGAAAAGCAGTTCGCCCGGGTTGAGAAGCGTTTGCGCGACTTCCACGCCCGGCAGCAGCCTGGGGATACTCTGCAGTTACGGGAGATTACCGCCTCGTATCGTGACCTGCTCGGCTTCTGTATAGGGACTCTTGATTCGATAAACGACAGTCTTTATCCGGCTGACTACCGCGACCTGAAGCATCTGGCGTTTCGTTCGGGGACGCGCCTGTCTCAGTTGTATTTTTCGGCCCGGCAATATGATACCTGTGTTGTTGTCTTGAAACGTCTTCTCGAAGGTGTGGGACTCGAGGGTTCCCCCCTGGTGGCCACGCGCCTGAATCTCGCCAAAGCTTTTCAGTCCTCAGGCGCCTGGGATAGCGCCCTTGTTATCTACAACGACCTCATCGCCGGCTATTACCCGCCTGTAGACACCACTGGCGAGGTCCTGTTCAGCCTTTTTAGTCTTCCGGCTAACATCTACCTGACGGCCGCCTATACCGGCGATTCGCTGGAGAGTATGACCCAGTTGCGCCGGGCGGAATCCTACTATAACAAGTTGGTGTCCGACTTCCCGGGCACAAAGCTCGAGGTGGCCGGCCGGGCGAGCCTGTCAAAGCTTTACCGCAGGGCGGGACAGTGGGAGAAAGCTATCGCCGAACTGACCGAACTTGACCGTCTTGGTAATCCCGACAATCCGATGATTCGACTGGAGATAGCCGATATTTACGGCGCCAAACTCGGTCGAACGGACAGGGCGCTGGAGCTTTACACGCAGTTGCGGGAACGCATAAACCAGGACGACACGCTCAACTATCCCCTGCTGCAGTTCAAAATCAGTATCATGCTGATGCAGAAAGGGCGGTACGCGGAAGCACGGCAGAAGCTGGTCGAGGTGAAGCGCGACTACCCCGTGTTCTTTGCCGGCAGCCCTCTGGCACAACTGACTATCGCCCGCTCTTTTGAACTCGAGGGCAAGTGGAATCGAGCCGAGGCTGAATACGATCTCTTGATCGAAAAACACCCCGGCTCGGATGAAGCCATGTCGACCTATCTGCACATTGCCGATTATTATAAAAAAAACAATCGGATGGCTGAGGCTGACCGATGGTATAGAAAGGCTGAAGAGTACTACGACCGCATGAGTGTGCGCGGCGCTGGAACTCTTTTGGAGGCAAAGGCCTTGATTTTCAAGGCCGACCTGTACCAGCGCCGAGAGGACCCGGAGAAGACGGCCGCAATCCTGCTTGACCTGTTTAACAGGTATCCTCAATCGGAACCGGGCCGGCGTGCCATGGCCCAGGCGATTGACATCTACCGGCAGGACTTGGGCCAGGCCGCCCGAGCTGACTCGTTGACTGAGGTATTCAAAGCGGCCCTGTCGCAGGTTGACGAAACATTTGAAATTTAGGATCTTTTCCCGATATGGTTTGTAAGACCACAGAGAAAACAACTTGACCAATATGCGGAGGAAGAATGAGATTTGTAACTAAAGGCGGTTTAATCCTGGCGATAGTGTTGATCCTTCCGGCAATCGGCTGGTCGCAAGTGGACAATCTCGGCAATATCGATACAATTTACGCTGATCTGGCCAAGATCAACGACTTGAACTGGACGATTACTGTAAACTACACCAACGACGAGGAGATCGAGGGGCTTTCGGTGCCCTTGAAGATGACGGCCGGACTTAACAGGATCCTGGCTGATTCGGCTATCTACACCGGCGGCCGCGTGGAGCACTTCACTTACCGCGGTTTTCGAGCCGACACGGCCATCCAGTGCATCACCCTGGGCATGGTAGCCAACCTGGGTCCTACGAATAACTACCTGGCACGCGGCAGTGGCCGCCTGGTAACGATTTTCGTCTCCTCCGTCGAGAATAAACCGATTGAAAAACTGGTCGTCGACACTACGACCACCGAACCGAACAATTCGCTGTTGATTATTCCCAACCGTTTGCAGTACGGCGAGAAGGTTGATACCATTCCGCAGTCCAGGCGCAAAGATATGGAGATTATCCCCGCTTTTGTCGTGCGTTACTCCGAGTAACACATGCCCCCGCCATACCGCCAAAAGCCCGCACGGATGCGGGCTTTTTTGCAGGATCACGATCCGCCTTATGATTCGTCGTCTTCATCCTGCCGGTACAGCTTTGTCGTGACGCGGGCGCTCTCCTTCTCGACCACGAATCTCTCCAGTCGTTTTTTTTGATCCTCGGTCAGGCGCCCGCGCAGGTAGACCTCTTTCATGAAGCTCCCGGCGTCCAGGACGAAGTAGTCGTCCGCCCCCATCTGACGTACGGCAAA
This sequence comes from Candidatus Zixiibacteriota bacterium, assembly GCA_029858555.1. Lineage (GTDB taxonomy): Bacteria > Zixibacteria > MSB-5A5 > GN15 > FEB-12 > DAOUUR01. Next base: position 14,428 of record JAOUEU010000047.1, on the reverse strand, counting down.
GGAAAGGTCCGCGAAGGCCCCGGCATCATCCGTTTTCGTTACGAATTTTTGTTCTCGCTTCAGTCGAATGTTGATCTCGCCGGATGGAGCGGTCAATTTGGTCGCGTCCAGTTCCCTGGCAAGGTCAATCAACTCGCCCTTTACCGCGTCCTTTTCGGCCTTTAACTCTTTCTCCTTCTGGTCGAGTTCGAGATAGCGTTCGGCCCTCTCAGCGGCCTTTTCCTCGACGGTTAACTCGCCGCCGCCGTTGCGCTCCAGTTCACCCAGCAGACGTTTGTGTCTCTTGGCCGGACACAGATCGAAATAATCGCACCAGTTACACAAGCCGCTTTCGACCGGAGGAAAATCATCCATGCGTTCGGCCTGGATGGTTTCCAGGATCGCCAGGCGCATCGCCTCCACGAGACTGTCGAGTTCCTCCGGAGTCATCTCGTGGCGCACTTCTTCATCCTGACGCAGGTAATATTGCACCAACTCTATCCTTTCGAGTTGCGGGTAGGCGGCCGCCACCGCGAGTTGATACAGCCCCATCTGAAAAAAGAAGGCCGGGTCCTGCGGCCTGAGCATCTGTCGACCGGTTTTATAGTCGCATAACTCAACGGTACCGTCCGGCCGCTTAGTCAAGCGGTCGATAATGGTCGTAAAGCGGAAGGCGGTACCGGGCAGAACAAACGGCAGTCTGATTTCAGCCCCGAGCAGCGTGCCCCGGTCAAACGGTTGATATTTCCGGTAATGGGTGATAAGCATCTCCTGGCCGATTCGGATGTAGTCGTCCACACCGTAATAGTCAGAGACGACCGTCAGGGCTCCCCGGTCGACCTTTTCCCATTCTTTCCGGTAATAGTCAATGATATCGTCAAGCGGACACAGGATACCATCGGCGCCAAGAGTATAGAGTCGCCTTAACGCTCTGTGGACGACATTGCCCAGGTAGGCGTCGACGTTGACCTTCCTGGGAACCTTCACTTTCTCGACATAACGGAACTTGAACTGACGGGGACAACTGCGATAGGTCCCCAGAGCGCTGTGGCTGTAACTGCTGAGCATAATGATCCCCGATTGATATTTGCGGGCACTCGACTATCTCATGCGAGACGGTCAGTCGCCCTTTCCTCTACCTCCTGAGGTAGTGATCGACGGCGGCGGACAGGAAACCGACGCCCAGTCCAAAGTGAATAACGGGAAATATCAGCGGCCCGTACAGCAGGCAGGACATGTGTTTTCGGCTCAGGCCCAGGCACAGGGAGAAGAACAGGATCAGCAGAATGTACAATGCCAGGATGTTCTTGAAAAAGCCGAAGACGGCATCGGAGAATAGCGACAGCAGCAGCAGAACGGCGAAAGCCAAAACGGCCGCCCCGGCCAGCCACTGCAGTACAGAGAACCTGCCGTGCTTCCAGGCAAATCTGAAGCGCCCCTTGCCGTAGCGCACCATCTGCTTCCACAGAGCCTGCAAACTGGAGCGCGGATAGTAATAAACTCGCAGTTTGGGCGATAGAATCGACTTTATTCCGGCCTTACTGACACGGCAGTTGAAATCCACGTCTTCGCAGGCGTCGAAATTCTCATCAAAAAAGCCGATGTCGTCAAACACCGAGCGATGATACATGGCCCCGGAAGAAGTCGGGTCAACCTCACCTTCAATGTCGGAGTAGATGTCCGAGGACGGGTTGTGCCCTATGAAAGAGGCGCGGCACATAGCGACCGCCAGCTCGAATTCGTTGATGTCCGGCGGCGTCATCGGCTGAGCCCGACACAGGCAACGGGTCTCGCCGCTTTTGAAATACGCGACCATGTCTTTCAGGAGACTCTTGCTGGGAATGTGAGAATGACCGTCAAGGACCAGGACATACGGCGCCGTTGTGTTTCTCACGCCGACGTTTCGTCCCGACGACGAGCGCCGGCCGGGATTGTCAAGAACCTTCAGAGAGCCGAATCTATCCTTGTAAGACTCGGCGATCTCGCGCGTACGGTCGGTGGAACCGCCGTCGGCAATGACAATCTCCACCTTGTCCATGGGATAATCCTGCATATAGATCTGGTCCAGCGTACGGCCGATGAACTGACCCTCGTTCAGCACTGGCATCACCACGGCCACTTCGTATCCTGACTCCGCGGGAACCATATAGTCTACATCCTCCAGGCTGCCGCCGTCAGCCGACAGAAACCACACAGGCCGACGGAAGCGAATTTCTCTCAGGCTCTTTCCAGAGTGATTATAACGGCCAGGCAGGGTGGCGACAATAAAAAACTGAACAGCCGGCCGAGAGGTTGAAAACGAGTGCGGTCACAGAGCATCCCCGCCGCCATTATCGTCAGGGCAGTTATGGATTGAGACGCTCGTAGAAGCTGAGCCACCGGGATCTGATCTTCTCCCAGGAGTACCTTGCAGCCGTATACCGGGCCTGTTCAGAGAGGGCGGCCACCAGGTCGGGTGTCTCAATTAGTTCTATAATACGGTCAGCCATACCGACATGGTCGTTGACGCGCACTAACAGGCCGTTGACGCGGTCCCTGATGACCGCCGCGATGCCCCCCGTATCAGTTGTTACGATAGGCATACCGCGGGCCAGGGCCGACATCATAGAGGCTGAAACTGAGGCGAGTGACGATGAATTCAGGTAAAGGTCGGCTTCGTCCAGCTGCTGGATGGCAGCATGAGAGCTTTTCGCGCCGGAGAACGTAACACCATAGATATGTTCCGCGGCTACAAGATTTTCCAGAAACGGTCGTTGCGAACCGTCACCGACGATGGTCATTTCGGCCCGCGGGTATTTCTGCTTTACCAGCTTAAAAGCCTTAATCACATCGATCAGGTTGGCCTGCTTTTCGAGCGGCGCCATAACCGCTATCCGCGGCTGCACGGATGTGATGACCGGTGACGGATCCGCCGGTGCGCCACTGACATCACCGATGAAATCGGCCTGATAACCATAACCCGCAAAGATATAGCGCAGGTGTTCCGATGAGACAACTATACGGTCGCACTGTCTCAAAAAGGGTGCCGGCAGGCTCCGAGCCGAGTCAAGCTCGGTTTCGGCCAGATGGCTCCTGTAATGGAGGACCACCCGTTTGCCGAAAAACCTCGCCAGAACAATAACGGGGGCACAGTGACGCCAGAAAGAGGCCCCGGTCACATGAACCACATGGACAGTCCCGTAGCGAGGAACCAGATTAAACAAACTGCGCGTATAATACAGCCAGCCCGCTGCCGCCACCAAAAAACGCCTCCGGCCGGGAGCGTCGGAGCGGGCTGCCAGTGCTTTTATACAGCCGCCGTAGTCAGCAGACAAAGCACCATCCAGCCGATGGCCGAGAGACTCTATTTGAGCCCTCTCAATGGGGTCCCGGCAAGGCCCGGAAGCCAGGTATAATACCCGGAAACGGTTGGAACCGGGCCGCGTCCGGGTCTCGGCTCCGAGCACGAGGCTGTTGTCATCCAGATAAATCATTGATCCTCTTATTTATCGGCGGCCGGCCTTGACTCCCGAACGGCTGCCCATCTAACCCTTTTACCCCCAAGGCCGGGCAAGGTTCACGGCTGTGAATCCCTCACCGGACTTGCCGATAAAGACATTTAGGGTTGCATGGGATTTTGTGTATGTATATATATAGCTTATGGATAATCACGTAATCGGCAGTTATAAGATCCTCAAGAAAATGGGTGCCGGCGGGATGGCCAAGGTCTACCTGGCGGTACATCAGGATGTCCCCAATCTGAAGGTCGTTCTGAAAGTCCTCAGTGACTCCCGGCTGGTCGAGCGTTTCAAACAGGAGGCCGACAAACTGGCGCTTCTGGATGGCAACTCCAGCATCTGCCGTATCAAGCACTTTTTTCAGCAGGGCGAGGATATTGTCATCGCCATGGAATATATCGACGGGGTCACGCTTGATGAGATTATCAGAAGAGACGGTCCGATTTCCGGTTCAGAAGCGCTACGGATTATCAACGACGTTCTCAAGGTTCTCCAGTTCGCCCACGACAAGGGAATCTATCACCGCGATATTAAACCCAGCAACATCATGGTTGACCAGAACGGCAATGTCAAAGTCATCGACTTCGGTATCGCCAAGGCCAAGTCGGATCCCAATCTCACCGTGGCCGGGACGGCGTGCGGCACTCCGGCCTACATGGCGCCTGAGCAGTTTACGCCCTCGGACGATACCAACTACGCACTGGTGGACATATATGCCGTGGGTACCACTTTGTACTACCTGCTTTCCGGCCAGTTGCCGTTCAAGGGTGACAACGAGTTCGCTATCCGGGATGCCAAGCTGTTTAGCGATCCGCCGCGGCTGAAAGAAGTGGCGGCGGGCATATCGCGGGATCTGGACGAAGCGGTAATGCGCGCTCTGAAAAAAGATCCTTCCCAACGCCAGGCAACCGCTCTGGAACTGCTGAAAGCCCTTGAGGCCATCCGGCACGAAGAAATAACCCATAGTCCCACCATCGACGTCAAAACCGAGAAACATCCGAAAGTAAAGTCCCCGAAGAAGAAATCTCAGGGTAAGCTTATTGCTGCCGTGGCGATCGTAGTCGTCCTCGCCGTCGGCGGTTACTGGGTTTTTTCGCCGCCGACGCCGCCCGAACCGGACACGCCGCAACTGCTGTCGCCGCTGGACGGGGCCGTCCTTGAGGTCGGACCGCCGGAGTTGACCTGGAAAGCCACTGTTGAACAGGGTGGAAGCTACATTCTCGAATACGCCAACAATCCCGATTTCTATGTTTCCGCGCAGGTACGGGATTTGACGGAAACCACCTACACTCTCACCGAGCAACTCGAGAACGGAGACTACTACTGGCGGGTTCAGGCTGTCGAGGCTGACAACACGCCCGGCGGCTCCTCACCGGTGCACTCGTTCACCCTGAATCTGCCGCCGGTTGCAGGGTCCACCGGACAACTCAAAGTGACGGTCACACCCCGGGGCGACATATATGTTGACAACAGGTTGGTGGAAGAAAATTCCACTGGTGCCGACCTTACTCTGGACACCGGCCGGCATTCGGTAATCATAAGAAACGATCGGGCCGTCAACAGGGAGTTCTCGGGAGACGTGCAGGTAGTCTCCGACACCACCGTCACTGTTGCCTACGCCTTTCGTTTTCCACCTCCGGAGTCAACCACACCGGCCGATTCGCCCCCTGAGCCTGCGGAGACCGAAGGTGAGGTGAGAGTCGGCTCCAAACCGACGATTGGTGCCGATATATACATAGACGGTCGTCTCCAAAATCGCAAATCCCCCAGCGCGTTCAGACTTGAGCCGGGCACGCATATCATCAGAGCCGTCCTTATCGTGGACGGCGAACCCCGCGAACGGGTTGATACTGTTGCAGTTGAAGCCGCCAGTTCAACAAAAATAATCTTCGATTTCGAAAGTTAAAACTTTTTAAATTCCGCAAAACGGTGTTATCTTTAGGTAATGTAGCGTATCCACTATCTCAGAGGAGTTGAGATGCAATCACCAAAATACTTGAAGGCTGGCGCAATCGTTCTTATTGCTTTAATGGTTGCGCTTGGCCAGACAATCCCGGCTGCGGCCGAAGACCAGATGTCGGTTCCCGATAAGCTGGTGGAAGCACTGAATTACTACAGCGAACTGGAGTTTGACAAGGGACTCGAGGTTGCCGGCAGCCTGCTTGGGCGCCCCGATCTGACCGCCAAAGACAGCATTGCTGTTTTCGAAACCCTGAGCATCATTACCTACGCCAAAGGCGAGGAATACCTCAAAAAGGCTATCGGCTATCTGGAAAAAATTTCGTCAATCGGTCCTTGTGTCACTCGTCTCCCGCAGGAGATCTGGCCGCGAGAGCTCAAGGACAACTGGTATAAACTGCTCAAGGTCAGGGACCAACTGGTCTGCGAGGTGACGTCGTCGGAAATAAAGACGATTGCCATCATGGAATTCGACAATCATTCCATCGGCGAGTATCAGGAGAAGCTGGGTTCGCTGAGCAAGGGCCTCGCCGATTTCTTCGAGCACGACTTCGCCAAGATAAGCGCCCTGAAAGTGGTCGAACGCGACAAGATTGATTTCATCCTCAAGGAAATCGAACTGCAGCAATCCGGCGGTGTCGACAAGGCCACCGCGGTCAAAGTGGGGAAAATCCTCGGGGCGCAGTTGATGGTGTTCGGTAGCATCACCCAGCTCGACGACAAAAACACGCGTATGGTGGTCCGGGTGGTCAAGGTAGAGACATCGGAGATTCTCGCCTCGGTCGACAAGGAAGGCAAACCCGAGTATTCGAAAATGGAAAAAGAGCTCGTCAAAGAGGTGGCCGCACTGCTTGATATCAAGCTGAACGCGGATATCGAAAAGCTCATTGATCAGGGCGGAACGGCCTCACTCGATGCCACCACCTATTATTCCATGGGACTGGATGCCATGGATCGCTACGACTATAAGGCCGCTTACGAGCACTTCAGCAAGGCCTATACCCTCGATAACAGCTTTGTCGAGGCCAAGCGGAAAATGGATATCTACCGCCCCCTGGTGGGATAGGCTCGATGCCATGAATGAAGGGAAGCCATGATTATTAAGCGTGTACCGATTTTAGTCCTGCTGCTGCTCGCCGGCTGTTCGCAGAGTTTTTACAGCCAGGGGCGGAGGCTCGTCGAGCAAGAGCAGTATGACCGGGCGATCGACAGCTTTTACAAAGAGATTGCGGCCAACCCGCAAAGCGCCGCCGCCTGGCGGGAGCTGGGCGTGGCGTACTACAAGAAGGGCGAGTATGACAAAGCTGATGATGCCCTCAAACAGGCCGGCACCATTGCACCGGATGCCCGAACTCAGATGTTTCTCGGGCTGATTCTCGAAAGGCGCGAAGAATACGCCAAAGCGCTCGATGCCTACGCGGCAGCCCTGAACCTGGAACCCCGTAAAAAGACCCGGGACATGGTCAGGGCCCACATCGACCGACTGCTGTACCAGAAGGTATCCAGGGAAGTCAGCAGTGTCATCGAGAATGAGTCGGCCATAAGCACCGACACTATTCCCGAAAATACCATCGCCGTTGTCAACTTCGACGGCTCGCACCTGGCTGCGGAAACGGCCCCCATCGCCATCGGGCTGGCCGAATTCACATCGGCCGACCTGGCTAAGGTGAAAGACCTGAAGGTGGTTGAGCGGCTCAAGATTGATCTCATTATGGACGAGCTGGCGTTGAGCAAAACCGGGTATATAGACCCGTCATCGGCCCCTCGCGTTGGTCGCCTTCTGGGCACAAACAGAATAGTCACCGGCACTCTGCTCGGTATCGGCGAGGAAGGCTTCCGTCTGGACGGAATCATCGTCAACACCACCGACAGTGGGGCCATGCTGACCGAGGCCAACGAAGGGGACCTCAAAGACATCTTCAAGATCCAGAAACAGTTTGTCTTCGGACTCATCGACGAGTTGGGGATCACGCTGACCGCCGAGGAGCGCGACGCTATCCGGGAGGTACCGACCGAGTCATACCTTGCTTTCATGTCTTACTGTCGCGGCCGCTATTACCAGCAACAGGGAATGAACCAGGTCGCTCAGCAGGAGTTCAGTAACGCCATGCAGTACGACGCCAATTTCATGGCGGCGGCGACGCAGTTTCAGAAATCGGCGGCGGCCGATGCGGGTGGCAGCTACGAAACCGGCAGGCAGGCGATGGAGTCCTTCGCGCTCGGCGAGGGCGCGGCGGATCTGGGCGGTGAAGGTCTGGATTACCAGATTACCACCGTGGTCGACAACGCGGGGGTCATCCCCGGCGCGGGAGCAAGGCGCCCCGCTAATGCACAACCGAGAATCACCGGCACCGGCCGGGTTATCATAAAGGTGAATTTTGACAATGACTAGAAGACGATTATTCCTATTGGTACTGTGTCTCGTTCTGGCCGCGACAACCTCGTCGCAGGGCCAGGTGATATACGGACAGCCGGCCTCGGGTAATCCCCAGTTTGTCTATAGTCACTGGAAACTGCAGGATCCGGCCGGCGACGAGATTACCGTCAGCCAATCGTATCTGCCACTGGTTGGTTATGTGCCGCTGAAGGACAATCTCGAATTACAGTTTCATATCGCCAACTCCTCCAACGCGCTGAAGTTTGAAGGCTACGACAAAAGCCTCTCCGGCCTTAGCGATCTGCGCCTGCAGGTCACCCAGTCGTTGAGCGATGACCGCTTCGTTCTCAGCGGTTCGGTCAACCTGCCAGTCGGCAAGAAGAAGCTCCGCCTGAGCGATGAATGGATCATCGTCGAAGCCCTGTCCCAGGATTTCCTGAGTCTTCCGACCCGCCGCTTGGGTGAAGGTTTCGGTTTCAGTATGCTGGCTGGAGGCGCCACCATGCTGGGAGAGACCCGTGTCGGCGGCGGTCTGGTATACCAGTTCAATGGTGAATACCAGCCCTACGAAGAGTCGGGCGACTACGACCCTGGAGACATAATCAGCGCCAATGCCGGCGGTGACCTGCAAAAGGGCGGCATGCGCTGGTCCGCCAATGCCATCTTCACCGCATATACCGCCGATAAGCAGAAGGGTATCAAGACCTTTCGGCAAAGTCCGCAGTTTTTAATGTCTGTGGCCGGCACTTATGAGACCGAGGCGATGACCGCCGGAGGGGGAGTCAGCTTTCTGGTGCGCGGGCGTAACGTTGTCTATGACTCCACTGAGACAATACTGAGCAAACTCAAGCTGTTCGGCAATGAATTCGCCATCAACGGCGCCGCTTCGTGGAAGCTGGCCCCCGGCTGGTTTGCCGGACCGTCAGCCCTGTTCAGACACATCGCCGCCAACGAGGGCCTGCTCGAGGCCGAACTGGGATCGGCCAGTGTCTTCGGAGCCGGCGTGAACGGGGGCAAGACCCTGGGCGAGCATTTCACCGTCGATGTTGGTTTCATGTACTTTACCGGCAGCGCCGATGCCGGTGATATCGACCTGACGGGTTACCAGTTAACAGCAAGTTTGCTGGCTACGTTGTAAGTGGGGTGAGTGGTATGAGACTAATGTATTCACCGATCGCCAAATCCCTGTTGCCGATGGCCCTGCTGGTCCTGCTGCTTGGCGGCTGTACGGAAAAGCTGATCAACGACGGCGGCAACGGCGGCAATGTCAGCCTGACGGCAAAGTTTGCGGCACCCGACCTGGTAGAAATGATTAACACGTTACAGTTGACTGCCTGGGGCAACGACATGGATACGATGGTGGCCTTCCAGCAGTTCAACGGTTACGATCTGTCTTTTGTCATGGACATTCCGGCCGGTGCCAACCGACACTTCTTGCTGGAAGCTATCGAGAGCCGCGACGTGGCTGCTCCCCGGGTTATATACCGCGGGCATAAGGTGGTCGCCATCACTCCCGACCGTTCCAACGCAGTCAGCATTCCCATGTACCCGGTACTGCCGATCATTAAACTGAATCCGACCAACACGGCCATTCCATGCGGCGAAAGCTTCCAGCTCGAGTTGGAGACGTATGGTATGGTTAACCTGCAGGGACTGCAGGCTGACGTGTATTTCGACGGTTACTTCATCACTCTGGATACCATCCTCAAAGGAGTCACTCCTGGTGACTCAGCGGCTATCCAGTATTGGATGACCGACGGCGGCTTGGGCCTGACGGCAACCGACACTTCCTTCTACCCGGCATCGGATATCGTCACCGAGACAGGATATTCACACCTGGCGACTCTCTATTTCGACACTCGAGTTGCGGCCGATACGATTACGGACACCCCCAAACGTTGGGAGCTGCTGCTCTATCCGGTTGAATACTGGGGCGGTGATTCGGCCAATGCCTTGCCGTTGGACTTCTTCGTTCACCACGCTTACCTGGAGATTGCCCCTCTGGAAGACAAGATCATAACGTTTGCCGATTCTGCTCTCTCCAGGGCGGTGAAAAGCCGCCTGGAGATGCCTCCGGAGGTCCCGCTACATCTTTCCGAGGCGCTGACTATCGAGACTTTCTACGGTTTTGAGCCGACAATCCGCGACCTGACCGGTCTCGAGCAGTTGGCCAATCTCCGCGAAGTGGAGCTGACAGGGACTCAGGTTTCGGACATGAGCCCTGTCGCCGGTTTGAAAAAGCTTACTCGCTTCCATTTTCAGGGTAGCCTGGTCGAGGACATCACGGCTCTCGCGGGCCTGACTAGACTCGTTGATATAGACCTTGGAGATAACTCGATTGTAAACATCTCGCCGCTGATCGGCTTGACGGAATTGTGTCGCACAAATTTATCAAGTAATCAGATCAGCGACGTTTATCCTCTGGTGCAGAATGTCGGACTAGGAACGGGCGACACAGTATGGATTTATGATAACCCACTGAATACGGATGCTGTCACTATCCATATACCGGCTCTGAGAGCCCGTGGAGTGATAGTTCACTATGAGCCGACGGTTAGATAACGTCAGGCGATGACGATATATGAAATAGAACACTAAATCAGCGTTGCCCGGACAGCTTGCGGTCTTTCTACAACTGAACGGAGTAATGTGGCAACCATGAAAAATATGACGACGCGTAAAAGATTTCTGCTATTACTCGTTACGGCCGGAGCGGCCCTGCTTCTGTGCGGTTGCTCCGAGAAGCTCGTCAACGAAAATCCCGACGGCGGTAATGTCCGTCTGGCGGCTCGCATCAGCACCCCGGAAATGCTCCAGTTTGTCAGCGTACTCAAACTGCGCATCAGTGACGGTAGTACCGGGGTAACTCTCATTGATACGATATTGGTCTTCGGTCGATATGACCTGGAAATCACTCTTTCCGTGCCCGCCGGAGTGGGGCGGCTTTTTGTGCTCGAGGCCTGTGAGGCCGGGATAACGGATGAACTGCGCACTATCTATCGCGGCCAAACCGTGGCCAGCGTCGGCTTGAAAGGCGCTACCGCCGTGGATATCCTGATGGAGCCGGTCGCACCGCTGGTCAAGCTGACTCCGCACGCCACCGAGGTCGCAACCGGTCAGGCATTCCAACTCGAGTTGGAAGCTTTCAACCTCCCCGCCGTGCGCGAAGCCAGCGTCATCATATATTATGACCTCCGCTATATCAGCGCGCGCCCGCCGATCAAGGGAAGCACTCTGGGCGGCCTTGACTCCCTGGAGTATGTCTTCGAACCCTACAACCTCGGAGAGAGGCTGGAAATCCGTATATTCGACACCAATCCGCAGTCGCCGAGTATCGTAGACAACGGAGGATACTCCCACCTGGTGACTATCCCCTTCACTACTGTAGCTATTGCCGACTCCGCCGTCGATTCCGTCATAGTCTCAGGCATCGAGATCCAGCAGGTGTCGGCCATAGATGTCGATTCGGTAAGCCTTCCGCAGGGATATATTTTCGGCCATGATGCGACCGTCACCCTTCATCCGCTGGCGGACCGCGTTGTCGATTTCCCGGACGCGGTATTGCGGGCTGCTATCAGGCGACAGATTCCGTCACCTACCGATGACATTATGCTTTCACAAGTCCTCCGCCTCGAGATTCTCAATTGCGCCGGCTTGGGAATAGACAGCATCAGCGGTATTGACGAACTCGTAAACCTGGAATCGTTGTTTCTCAGCTATAACAACGTCAGTGACCTGGGCCCCCTGGCGGCGCTGAAAAAACTGCGTACCCTGTACCTTGATGAAAACCTTATTACGGATATCGGGCCCCTGGCCGACCTGGCTGTTCTAAGGCTTCTATCGCTGAAAAACAACCAGATTGTCGATATATCAGCGCTGGCCGGTCTCACTAATATCAGGTATCTTTACCTGGACGACAACTCGATCAGCGATATTGCTCCCCTGGTTGATAATGGCGGCCTCGGCAGCGGCGATCAGGTGTTCCTCCACAACAATCCTCTCGACCCTGTTTCGATAAACGAACACATTCCTGCTCTCGAGAGCCGGGGGGTATCGGTCTTCTGGCAGGGTCCCGGCCTGCCTTAAATCTGAAGAAAAAGAAAGGGTCAGGTTTCCGCGAAACCTGACCCGTAAGTATCTGCGGTTGAATGACTACCGCTCCTCGAGGATAACCGATTCGGCCACTTGGGCGGTATAAATATCCTTGGTGGACAACTCCCCTTGGCCTCCCTTGATGAACAACCCAAAAATAAACAGATAAGACAGCAGCTTTTTGCCTTTGCCCTCGGCCGACACTTCGCCGACAAGTTTTATCCGGGAATCATCAAGCGTACTGAAGGCTCCTTTAGTCGCGAGATCAACAAATTCCACGACGATTTTCCCCGGTTTGCCCCCGCGGCCGTTCTTGACGGACTCTTTGACGACAGCCGTTCCCTCAGCGCCCTTCTCGATAATCACCTTGCCGCCCACGGAAATGGGCTCGGCCAGACTGAAAAGAAGAGGAACACCCGTTCCCAACTCACCCGAAGAGATCTTAATACTGGAGGGAAACTTGATTTTTACTTCGGTCCCCTCGGGAACCTGAACCTTGGCAGCGTGCGCTGCTGAGACGAGCAGCATGACAACCAGCACTATAGCGGAGAATCTAATGAATCCTGAATAAGCATGTTTATTCATTCCCAACTCCCGTTTTTTATTCTCCATCCAAACTACACTATTTCTTAAGTAGAGGCAAGCGGGAACTCAGCTCCTGCTTGAAGCTGATACTGATCTGCTTGCCGATATTATCGAAAGTTACATTGCCTTCCATCTCAAACAAGGAATAAGTCCCTTTGAGCACTTTCTTATCACTGGGGTTGTTGCCCCAGTTGCAGTCGTGCTTCAATTCATCGATGGCAATATGGATGTCGTCGCCGAGCTGCCACTCGAGCGTGTACTCGTCTCCCTCGAAAATCTGGTTTTGTACCGACCAGGTCGGGTCATCACCCCGCTTGCTCACCTCTATGTGAAGGTGGGATCCCTGCGGAACGGTTTCAATCTTGTAGGTAAATTTTTGCTTCTTGGCCCACTTTCGTGCCTCTGTGAGGTACCGGTCGACGGCGGCAACGGCCTGGGCATCGGTGAGTTCGGACCTGATTTTTCGCAGGCGCTCTACGGCTGCATCGAGCCGGTAAGCCGGATCGCTGTTGCCGTTAACCTCAGCCACCAAATCGTCCAGTTCGACGGCTGCCTTCTGAGCCACTTCCTTCTTTTCTATCGCCTTCGTTCGGACCTTCAGCTTCTCCACCAAGGTCGCCCCCAGCGCTTTTTCGGCATCACTGAGTTCGTTGCCGATGGTCTTGGTATCGAAGTCCACTTGCTCGGTGACCGTGCGGGACACGGCGGTATCAGAATGTCCAATGATGTAGGCCGAGAGCAGATCCCAGTAGCGCAGTACCCGGCCGCTGCGGGTGAACAGCACGGACGTTTCGTCGCCAGTGTGGTATTGGTTTAAGTCGGCAATCAGCGCCTCCAACTCTGGTGAGAGCTGGAGAGAATCGGTGCTGGGGTTGAGCGTGGGCCACAAAGTAGAATCACTGACTACCGTATTGAATCTATTGATGACCTGATCGAGCTTTTTGACAGCCTCGGATACGTCAAACTCCCGATAAAATTGCCGTACCTTCCCGGACGGTGCCCGAAAATCGCGGTAAAACCAGTCGACCCATTTGGAGTTCTCGTAGCGACCGTAGGCCGTCTGGACTTTGGTTCTCTCGTCCTTGGTCGTGTTGAAGACGTTGCCACCGCTGGCCTTGAGAATTTCCCGCTCTACCTGCTGAGCGCGAGGCATCAAGTACTTGAAGTGCACCAGGAATGGCACCGAGTATACGGCCGCCCAGGCCAGGCAGATCAGGGCAACATACTTGGTCAACACTTTCATCTTGGAGATGGCCTTGTTCCGCAGGATGGCGTGGAGCAGCCAATAGATGGGCTCCTTGACGCCGGCCGGATGGATTTTCTTCGGCGGTCTGTATATAGAACGGCCCACATCGGTGCCGACTTTTTCCGGCTCCTGGCCCGTATTCGAAATAAAAAATATCTGGAAATTGAGCGTGCGGCCGACGATGACCCGAAGAAAATCACTCAACCTGACCAGAATGTTGCGCACCGAACCCGCCCAGGCAGGATCGGTCGTGACCTTCTGGCTGGCTAGAATCTTGTTCAGGAAAATCTCAAAATCTTCCGATAGCAGGTGTTCATCCTCAGGGCTGATCAGGATAGTCTGGCTTTCACCGGAGAAACCGGGCAGAATATCGGCCTTGGTGACAACCATGGCCACCGGTATGGGCAGGCGCTGGCTCTGCGGCGCCAGCTTCTCCAGCATCGCCACAAACGATGCCACGTGAGCCTGACTTTCAAGCTCCGAACTCATGATTTTGGGGTCATAGAAGAAAGCCAGGCCGTCGCAGCCGCTCATGAAGTCGAGGACCTTTTCTTTTAACTCCTCATCGCTGGCAATGGCGACGGCTTTGCCCGGGTAGTCATAGGCGACCACCGAGACCTTTTTGCTCCCGTCAAGGATGGCATTGAATATGAGGAGCTTATCTACGACGGTGGACTCGGGAAACATCTGTTC